>JBBQYZ010000305.1:0-4899 GCA_038208205.1 Gemmatimonadales bacterium
GGTCTCGGGGAACCCGGTCACCTGGTAGCTGGTCTTCGTCCGCGCCTCCGGATCGTGCAGCACCTCGAAGGTGAGCCCGAGCTCCTTGACGAACTCGCGGATGTGATCCTCGCTCCCCGGATCGTCCACGCTGACAGCGACAACGGCCAGCCCTGCCGGCCCGAACTCCCGGTGCACCTTCTCGATACTGGGCATCTCGACGCGACAGGGCTCGCACCAGGTGGCCCACACGTTCACGAGCACGACCTTCCCTTTGTAATCGGCGAGGGACTTCACCCGGTGCGTGCCGTCGAGCGTCACGCCAGTGAGCGCGGGCGCGGGAGAGCCCACCGACACCGGAAAGAGCTCGTCGCCGAGGTAGTGTGTGGCGGCGGTGAGCGCGAGGGCGAGGAGCAGCACGACGCCCAGCACGGTGACCCATTGCTGACGCGCGGTCACGACGAGTGTCTCACACGCGTTCCACGCACTGGTCGCGCAGAGCGCGGATCTCGGCTCGCGGATCCCGGGCGCCGAACACCGCATTGCCGGCGACGAAGGCGTTCGCGCCAGCGCGCCAGCACTCCACGATCGTCTCGCGGTTGATGCCGCCATCCACCTCGAGCAGCGCGCGGCTTCCCGCGACGTCGAACATGTGGCGCGCACGGGCGATCTTGTCGATGGCGTGGCGAATGAAGCGCTGCCCGCCGTAGCCCGGGTTCACGGACATGATCAGGAGCAGGTCCATGTCGTCGAGAACGTCCTCGACCGCCGTCAGCGGCGTGGACGGATTGAGGGCCACGCCGGCGGTGGCGCCGAGCTCGCGGATGCGCGTGAGCTGGCGATGCAGGTGCGGGGCGGCCTCGGCGTGGATCGTGAGGCCGCTCGCTCCCGCGGCGACGAACTCGTCGAAATAGTTCTCCGGCTCCACGACCATGAGGTGCACGTCCAGCGGTCGGGTGGTGCAGCGGCGCATCGTCTCGATCACCTTCGTTCCGAAGGTGAGGTTCGGGACGAACCGGCCGTCCATCACGTCCACGTGAATCCAGTCGGCGCCTCCGGCCTCCAGCATCGCGACCTCCTCGCCCAGTCGGGCAAAGTCGGCGCTGAGGATGGAGGGAGCGATCCGCACGCTCATGGAGTCGGCGCCTCGCCGGCGATGCGCAGCTGCACCCTCGCGCCGGGCAGGATCGTCGCGCCGGGGACAGGGGACTGGCCGATCACCGTGCCGGCCGCGCCCACCGCCATCGCGTCGTACTCCACCTGCACGTCGCGCACGCCGATCTGCGTCAACGTCTGGCGCGCGCCGAACAGGTCGCGCCCCATCAACCCCGGCATCTGCTGCGCGGCGGGTCCGCGACTGATCACGAGCGTGATCGTGCTCGGGACCGTCACCTGCGCACCAGCGGCTGGGCGCGTGCCGACCACGGTTCCGGCTGTCGAGCTGCTGTTCGCCTCGCCCACGTCGCCGACGTCGAACCCGTCCTTCTCGAGCAGTACCTGCGCCTCGATTCGCGTCATCCCGGTGACGGTCGGCACGACGGCCAGGCGCTGCCCCCCGCTCACCACCAGCGTGATCGTGTTGCCGATTCCTTCACGCGCGCCCGGCGGCGGCGACTGCTCCAGCACCGTCATCTTGGGAGACGAGTTGTTGTAGCGCTGCTCTCCGCGTTCGGCCTTGAACCCGGCTTGCGCGAGTCGCTGTTCGGCTTCGTCGTACATGAGGCCCGTGACGTTCGGCACCTTCACGTCGCGCGGCACCACGCCAGCGGGGAAGACGACGAAGGCGGCGATGAGCCAGGCGAGCGCGAAGCCGGCGACGATGCTGACGAGGTAAAGCATCGAGGTGCGGACGCTCGTGCGCCAGCTCATGCCGAGGCTCCCGTGCGGGGGCGGCGGAATCTCGCCGCGAACGCGCCGTCGGTCCCATGCTGCTGCGGCAGGACGCGCAGACGGCCATCGTCGAGCACGGAGTCCGGCACCACCCCGGTGGGCGGCGCCTCGAGGCGCCATTCCGGGTGTTCGGTCAGGAAGGTCGTGACCTGCTCGTCATTCTCCTCGAGCTCGAGCGAGCAGGTGCTGTACACGAGCAGCCCGCCCGGCCGCACCACGTTCGCCGCAGCACGCAGGATCTTGCGCTGCATCGCCGGCAGCACGGCCAGGTCGCTCGCCTTGAGCCGCCAGCGTGCGTCGGGGTGCCGGCGGAAGGTGCCGGTGCCAGTGCAGGGGACGTCGGCCAGCACGACGTCCATGTCGCGCAGCGCCGGCTGCATCGCGTCACCCACGAAGGCGAGCACGTTCGTCACGTCGAGCCGCCGCACATTTTCCTGGATGCGTGACAGTCGACCGCGCGAGAGATCGGAGGCGTAGACCGTGCCCGCCGTGCGCGCGAGCTCGAGTGACTTGCCACCTGGCGCCGCGCAGAGGTCGGCGACAGTTGCGTCGGTCGGCACGCACGCGTAGCGCGTCACCAGCGTGGAGGCGGGATCCTGCAGGTGGAAGAGCCCCTGCTTGAAGGCGCCGAGCTCCGTCATCGAGCTCACGCCGCCGGTCAGGACGATGCTGTCCGGAACCAGCGGGGCGTCGGCCGTTTCCACTCCGGCAGCCTCCAGCATCGCCTCGAGCTGCTCGCGTACCACGTGATAGGGGCGCGCCACGAGAGGCGCCTCGCCGTTGTTCGCCGCCAGCAGCCCGCGCGTGTCGGTCTCGCCCCAACGCGCGAGCCAGCGACCCACGATCCAACGTGGATGCGAGAACTCGAGCGCGAGTGCGTCAGTGAGATCGTCGGGGGTGGGGATCGCGAGACGCTCGCGCTCCCGATCGAGTCGGCGCAGCACCGCGTTGGCGAGCTTGCTCGCGCCGATGCCGTGTCGACGCTTCACCAGCTCGACGGTCTGCCCGATGGCGGCATAGGCCGGGACGCTGCCCATCACGAGCAGCTGATATCCGCCGAGGCACAGCAGGTCGATCACGTCGAAGTCGAGGCGCGCGAGTCCCCCGCTCACCCGCTGCGCCAGGAGCGCGTCGATCCAGCTCCGGCGGCGAAGCATGCCGTACACCAGCTCGCGCGCCCAACGACGGTCACGCGAGTCGAGCCGCCCCGTACGCCGCTCGAAGCTGCTGTCGAGCAGATCGCCCCCGCGCAGGTCGGTGCAGACTTCGGCGGCAGCGACGCGCGAGTCGGTGATCGCACCCTGTGGCGCAACGGTGGGGCGTCCAGGGACGGTCACCGCGAGAGCATCCCGACTGTAGGCGATGAGGGAACCGCCACCTCGCGCCGCGGCATCCGGCCGGCCAGGTACGCCAGCCGCCCCGCCTCCACCGCGAGCCGCATCGCGGCCGCCATCCGCACCGGGTCCGCCGCCGCGGCGATCCCCGTGTTCATCAGGATGCCGTCGACGCCCTGCTCCATCGTCTCCGCCGCATCGCTCGCCGTGCCGACGCCAGCGTCGACGATCACCGGGACGTGCAGACGAGACTTGATCGTGCGGATCGCGAAGGGGTTGAGCAGGCCGAGCCCCGAGCCGATCGGCGACGCCAGGGGCATGACGCACACCGCACCGGCGTCCTCGAGTCGCAGCGCGCTGATCAGATCGTCATTGGTGTACGCCATCACCTTGAACCCCTCGGCCGCGAGAACGCGCGTGGCCTCGATCGTCGCGGCGGCGTCGGGCAGCAGCGTCTGCTGGTCGCCGATCACCTCGAGCTTCACCCACTCGTTGAATCCGGCGGCACGCGCGAGACGGGCGTAGCGGATGGCGTCGTCGGCGGTGAAGCAGCCCGCCGTGTTGGCCAGCAGGAAGTAGCGAGCGGTATCCAGGTGATGGAGGACGCCCTCGTCCTGGCTGCGATCCAGGCTCACCCGCCGCACGGCGACGGTGACCACCTCCGCACCACTTGCCTCGAGTGCGGCGAGCATCTGCGCGTTCGACTCGTACTTGCCGGTGCCCACCATGAGCCGCGACCTGAACTCGCGGCTACCGATGGTGAAGCCGGTGTCGAGCCCCTCGTGGGCGACGACCTCCACCTCAGCCCCCGCCCACGAAATGGACGATCTCCAGCACGTCGCCATCGGCGAGCGCGAGCGATGCATAGGCGTCGCGGTCGCGGAGGATGGCCCGGTTTCGCTCGACCACCACCATCCGCGCGTCGAGCGAGAGCTCGGCGAGGAATCCCGCCAGCGTCGTTCCCGGCGCGACCGTGCGCCGATCCCCGTTGACCGTCAGCGCGAAGGCGGACGGCTCATGCAGCACCGACGTCGTCATAGGACGAAAGATAGTCGGCGGCCGCCTGTTCGGCATTCGCCGCGTCCCAGATCCCGCGGATCACCGCGACGCCGTGCACACCGGCCGCGCGAAGCGGCCCGCAGTGCTCGGGATGGATCCCCCCGATCACGATCACCGGCGCGCGCGACGCGGACGCGAGGCTGCGGGCGAAGCCGATGCCACGGGCGGGCTCGCCGGCGTGAGTCACCGTGGGGAAGAGGTGTCCTGCCACCAGCCAGTCCGCGCCGGCCTCCGCCGCCTCGCGACCCTCATCCACCGCGTGCACGCTCGCGCCGATCGCCAGTCTCGGGGCGGCGGTCCGCGCGTCGCTCACGACGAGGGACCGGCTCGTGAGCTGCACGCCGCGCGCGCCGACCGCCAGCGCGACGTCGACCCGATCATTGACGACGAGCCCCGCGCCGGTGAGGGCCTGGGCGGCGGCGAGCCCCTCTCCCAGCTCCTGGAGCCGCGCGCCGCTCACCCGCGCGGCGCGAAGGTGGAGCGCCCCGCGCGCCCCGAGCGCACTCATCACCGCGCAGGCCACGTCGATGAAGTCGGCGCGCGCGACGATCTCGTCGCTGGTCACGGCGTGCACCACCGGGACGCCGGCGGCCGTGATGCTGACTGAGTCGGCGGTCTCCGGGAGCACGCTCCTCCT
>JBBQYZ010000306.1:0-4892 GCA_038208205.1 Gemmatimonadales bacterium
TTGCCGACCCGCAGGCGTTCGGCGGCGACGACCGCGAGTTCTTTCTCACCCTCGCGGCGCAGGGCGCGCAGGCGATCGAGCGAGTGGACGCCTTCGACGCCGAGCGCCGCGAGCGCCGGCGCAGCGAGTCGATCGTCGAAGCCATCACCGACGGCTTCGTGACCCTCGATCGCGACCTCACCTTCACGTACGTGAACGCACGCGCCGCCGCGATGTTCGGACGCCGCAGCGACGAGCTTCGCGGGCGCGACATCCGCGCCCTGCCGCACGCGGACGAATCGCCCTTCATTCCGCTCCTTCGCTCCGTGATCGGCGAGCGGCAGCCGCAACAGCACGAGGGCTACGCCACGATCATGGGCCGATGGATCGACATGCGCGCCTATCCGGCCGAGGATGGCGGAGTGATCGCGTATTTCCAGGACGTCACGGATCGCCGTCGGCAGCAGGAGGCATCGAGCTTCCTCGCCGAGGCGAGTCGTCTGCTCGCGTCGTCGCCGGAGCATCTTACGACGCTGCGAAACCTGGCGCACGCAGTGATTCCTCGACTCGGCGACTGGTGCGCCGTCGACCTGCTCGACAGCTCGGACGCGGGGGCGGTGCCTCGACTGCGGCGCGTGGCGCTCGCGCATGCGGATCCGCACAAGGTGGCGCTGGCCGAGGAGTTCAGCCGCCTCTACCCGCCGAACCTCGGCGGCGAGCGACCTGACGCGATCGCCCAGGCATTGCGTGGCGAGACGGTGCTGGTGCCCGTCGTCACCGACGAGATGCTCGCGGCGAGCGCCAGGGATGACCGGCACGTCGCGATGATCCGCGCGCTGGGGCTCGTGTCGGTGATGGTCGTGCCGCTCGTGGCGTCGGGAACGGTGCTCGGAACCCTCACGCTCTGCACGGGGGAATCGGGTCGTCACTACGACGAAGGGGACCGCCGTCTGGCGGAAGATCTGGCCAGCCGAGCGGCGACCGCGGTCGAACATGCGCGACTGCTCGAGCAAGCAGAGGCGGCAAACGCGGCAAAGTCCGAGTTCCTGCGCACGGTGAGCCACGAGCTCCGTCAACCCCTGAACGCGATCGGTGGCCTGCTACAGCTGTGGGAGCTCGGACTGCGCGGCGACCTGAGCGAGCAGCAGCAGCAGGACCTCGAGCGCATCAAGCGCAACCAGCGTCAGCTCACCAGCCTGATCGAGGACCTGCTGAGCTTCGCGCGCCTCGAGGCGGGCAAGCTGAAAGTCGAGCGCGGGCCGGTTCGCGTGAGCACGGTGCTCGAGCGACTGACCTATGCGATGTCGCCCGAGCTCAGGGCGAGGGCGCTCACCTATCATTGCGGGGTGACGGACCCGAGCCTCGCCGTGATCGGCGATGCCGACCGACTTCACCAGGTGCTCGTCAACCTCCTGACGAATGCGATCAAGGCGACCGAGGCAGAGGGCCACATCGACGTCTCCTGCGCCGTCTCCGGCCAGACCGTCCGCATCGCGGTCCGCGACACCGGTGTGGGCATCCCGCACGACAAGCTCGACGCCGTGTTCACGCCCTTCGTGCAGATCGGCCGCGCGCTGAACAAGCCGCGCGAAGGTGCGGGACTCGGCCTGGCGATCTCGCGCGGTCTGACGGAGGCGATGGGCGGCACCCTCACCGCCTCCAGCACCGTCGGTGAGGGCAGCACCTTCGTCGTCAGCCTCGAGCGCGCGGACCCGCTCCCGACGGTCGCGTGAGCGCGCGCTGACGGCGCGCTCCGTCAGCATGCCTCAGCGCGCGGGCTGGCTCGAGGGCGGGACCATCCCCATCAGGCGCATGTACGTCACGACGTTGCCGTAGTGCTCGTTGTCGTGCGTGGCGTTCATCAGCAACGCGTACCGCTTCGTGCGCGGCGCGCCGAACAGGTCGATGACGGCCGCGGCATCCGCTTCGGACATCGTGTACGCCCGCGCGCAGTAGCTGTTCGATTCGCGCAGTGCCGCCACGATCGCTGCCTTGGTCGTCGCGGATTTCTCGATGTCGTCTTCCGAGCCCGTCGGCTCGGCGAGCGCGAGGCCGCAGAACATCCGCTGCGCGCCGGCGACGTGCGCGATCAGCTGGCCGAAGCTGCGAACGGCCGGAGTCGGCCGGAACGCGAACGAGGAGTCCGGCGTCCCGTCGGCGGCACGCGTCAGGAACGCGCTCGCCTGCATCCAGAGCGCCCGGGCTTCGGCAACGGGGGTCATCGGCGGTGCGGCGGGTGCCGGCGCGCCGGTCTGGGCAGCCGCCGGACCGGCGGCGAGAAGGAGGAGGACGATGGCGTTTCGCATGCTGGTCGGGTGGGGTGGCGCGCAGCGGGGCGCTGGTGGAATGGGCGCGAGCGTTGCCCGAGTGTGCGCCCATGTGACATGGTCGGCAAGGGCGCCGCTCAGCCGCCGCGTTTCGTGAGGACGAATGCGGCGAGGAATCCCGCGACCGTGACCAGCCCGACGAGCTCATGCCCTTCGTCGAACGCCTCAGGCATCATGGTGTCGGCGAGCATGGCGAGGATTCCCCCTGCGGCCACGGCGATCGTCGCGGCAATCACCTCGCCGGAGAAGCGACTGAAGATGGCGTAGCCGACGAGCGCCGCGGCAGCGGAGATGAGCACGATGCCGCCGTGCAGCCCGAACACGTAGCGCGCCGAGCGGCCGGCCTTCCGCATTCCCGTCGCGGCCGAGAGTCCTTCGGGCAGGTTGGAGAGGAAGATCGCCGCCACCGCCGCCGCGCTCACCTTGCCGCCGCTGATGAGGCTGACCCCGATGGCGATCGACTCGGGGATCCCGTCGATGAGGCTTCCGATCACGATCGCCATCCCGCTGCCCGGCGCATCGGCCTCCGATTTCTGCTTCCCTCCGGAGTGCTTGCGGTGCTTCGCGCCGCGTCGATTGAGGGCCCAGGTGGCGGTCGTGTAGACGAGTGCACCCGAGATGAAGCCGATCGCCGTCGAGTCGAAGCCGCCCCGCTCGTATGCATCATCCATCAGGTCGAACGCGAGGGCGGAGATCAACACTCCCCCGCCGAAGCCCATGACGGCCGCCAGGACGCGGCGGGGCACCGGCGCGAGGTAGCCGATCGCTGCGCCGATGAGCAACGCCAGTCCCGCCACCAGTCCCCAGAATCCCGCCTCGAGCCACTTCGGCATCGCTGCTCCGCCAGTGTGAATGGTGGAGAATATGTCACGCGTGCACCCATTGACAGTTTATGGGTGCGTCCCCACGTTCTCCCCTGACCATCCAAGGGGAAGACCGTGCGCGACCGGACTGAGAGACTCGAGCTGCTCCAGGGTACGCTGGACGTGCTCATCCTGAAGACGCTGAGCTGGGGCCCGCGCCATGGCTACGCTGTGGCGAGCTGGCTGCACGATACCTCGGACGACGTGCTCCGTGTCGACGAGGGAGCGCTCTATCCCGCGCTGCACCGCCTCGAAGGGCGTGGTTGGATCGAGAGCGAGTGGGGCCTCTCCGAGAACAACCGCCGCGCCAAGTACTACCAGCTCACCACACAGGGGCGGCAGCAGCTCCGGGCCAAGGCCACCTCGTGGGCACGATACGCCGCGGCGGTGACCAAGGTGCTCGCCTCGGCCGACCGGTGACCTGAGATGGCCCGCCTCCCCGGAGTTCGCCGCCTGTTCCGACTTCCCCACGCCGAACGCGACGTGGGCACCGCCGTGGAGGACGAGCTGTCGTTTCACGTCGATATGCTCGTCGCGGAGCTGGTCGCCGCCGGCCGTTCTCCGGAGGAGGCCCGCCTGGAAGCGATGACGCGCTTCGGCGACATGGATCGGGTGCGCAAGGATTGCTACGACATCTCCACCAACCGTGAGGCCGCCATGCGTCGTACCGAGCTGTGGACCACTCTGTGGCAGGACCTCAGGTACGCTGCGCGCGGTCTTGGCCGCGCGCCCGGCTTCTCGCTGGTCATCCTGCTCACCATCGCGCTGGGCATCGGCGCCACCACGACGATGTTCAGCGTCGTGCGTGGCGTGCTGCTTCGCCCGCTGCCGTATCCCGACGCCGAGCGCGTCGTGCGGATCGTGCCCGGCGGTCCGAAGATGGATCACGGGAACGTGAGCGCGACCGAGATGGAGGACTGGAGCCGGGAGCTCACCGGCTTCGCCGCCGTCGGCGGGTATCGGCAGTGGGAGACCGGACAGGTGTACGGCGACGCCGCCGACCCGATCTACGTGAACACCACGCACGTGACGAGCGGGTTCTTTCCCGCGCTTGGCACGCGCGCGGAGCTCGGCCGTACCATGTTGCCGGCCGAGCACGTGGTGGGGGCGAACCACGCCGTGGTCGTGAGCCACGGCTTCTGGGAGCGCCAGCTCGGCGCGGAGCCACAGGCGATCGGCCGGACCATTCGCCTCGACGGCCAGCCATTCACCGTGGTGGGAGTGATGCCTTCCGACTTCGCCTTCCCCACCCGCGAGGCGACGGTGTGGCTCTCGTCCAGCCTTCTCGGTGAGGGCGAGGTCGGCTCGGGCCGCGAGGCTCGTTGGCTTGACGTGGTGGCACGGCTCCGTCCCGGCCTGACGCCCGTCCAGGGCCGCGCGGAAGTCGAGCGGCTCCTCGCGCGCCTGGCCGCGACATACCCGACGAGCAACGCCGGATGGACGGTGGCCGCAGTCGAGAACGTGCGCGACTCCATCGTGGGCCCGGTGCGTCGAGGGCTCCTGGTGCTCCTCGGCGCCGTGGCGCTCGTGCTGCTCGTGGTGTGCGTGAACGTGGCGAACCTCATGCTCGTGCGCGGTGTCGCGCGCGAGCGCGAGCTGGCGCTGCGCGCGGCAATCGGCGCTGCGCACGGGCGCATCGTACGCCTGCTGCTCACCGAGAGCCTGCTGCTCGCGCTCGTGGGCGGATTGCTCGGAGTGCTCGCCGCGTGGTGGGGGGTGCACG
>JBBQYZ010000307.1:0-4884 GCA_038208205.1 Gemmatimonadales bacterium
TCCCTCTCTGCGCTCGATCTCCCGGTCGAAGTCGAAAAAGGGGCGGCCGAGCCGGCGCGCGACTCGCCGGCCGATGGTGGACTTACCCGACCCGGGCAGCCCGACGAGAATCGTGTGCGCCCTAGTCGGGTCCGTCGGCGAGCCGGGCGGCAATGTGAGCGAGATACCCGTCATAGTTGCGCCTGGTTTCGCCCAGCGAGTCGCCGCCGAACTTCTCGAGGAGCGCCTGCGCCACAACGAAGGCCGCCATCGCCTCGGCGATGACCCCCATAGCCGGGACGGCGGTGACATCGCTTCGCTCGGCGACCGCCTGGGCGGGCTCGCCTGAGGCAAAGTCGACCGTGCCCAGCGGGCGCATGAGGGTGCTGATCGGCTTCATGGCGACGCGTACGACCACTGGCTCCCCGGTGGTCATCCCTCCCTCCAGCCCACCCGCGCGGTTCGTGCGGCGGCGAATATTGCCCGTGGCCGGCCGACGCGGCGCACGCTCGATCTCGTCGTGCACCTCGGCGCCGGTGAGGTGAGCCGCCTGGAATCCCATCCCGATCTCGACACCTTTGACCGCCGGAATCGACATGATCGCGGCCGCCAGGCGACCGTCCAGCTTACGGTCCCAGGAGACGTGACTGCCCAATCCCGCCGGGAGCCCGTCGCAGACCACCTCGCAGATCCCCCCGAGCGTGTTCCCCTCGCGCTTGGCCAGATCGATGCGCTCGATCATGGGCGCTTCCGCGGCGGGGTCTAGGGTGCGCAAAGCCGAGCTGTCGGCGACATCGTTGATGTCGTCCGGCATCGGATCGGGGCGAGTGGCGTCGATGCCGCCCAGGTGCACGAGATGGCTTCCGATCTTCACACCGAACTCGGCGAGCAGGCACCGGCAGATCGCGGCCGCGGCGACTCGTGCGGTCGTTTCGCGGGCGGAGGCGCGCTCGAGGATATCGCGCGCATCGTCGCGATCGTACTTGAGGACGCCGGATAGATCCGCGTGCCCCGGCCGCGGGCGGGTGACACTGCGGAGTCGCGGCCCCGGGTCGCCCTCGCGCGGCGCCGGATCCATGATCGCGTCCCAGTTCTTCCAGTCGCGGTTGCGGATCAGCAGGGCGATCGGTGAGCCGATCGTTTCACCGGCCCGTACGCCAGAGAGGAACTCAACGGCATCCTTTTCGATCTGCATGCGGCGGCCGCGCCCGTAACCCTGCTGACGCCGAGCGAGCTGGGCGTCGATGTCCGCGGCGAGCAGGGGAAGCCCGGCGGGCATGCCCTCCAAGACCGAGATCAGCGCGGGGCCGTGAGATTCACCGGCGGTGGTGAAGCGGAGGGGCAAGGGGGGCGGGAGTCGGGACTCGAAGAGCGGGATGAGGGAAGCGGGAAGAGGGAATCAATGGCGGCGGGGCGGGTGGAGTCAAGCGGGGGCGCGACAGGGACGGACTCCGCTCTTCCGTCGTTGCTCGTTCCTCTACCGCTTCCCTCTTCCCGCTGCCCGCATTCTCCGTCCGTCCCGAGTCCCGCTTCCCGCTTCCCGCTTCCTGCCCTAAAAACACGGCCGCCCGGTCGCGGGGGCGCCGGGCGGCTGGGGTCGACGAGGTGCGTCAGAGGCGGAGCGGGGTCAGGTGCAGGTCGAGAGTAGAGACGCGCGGACAGTGATCACGACGATGCCTCTGACCGTGGCGCCGACGAGCACGACGTCGCCGGTTCCGGCGCGGACCGAGCTCTTGATGGGGCCGATGATCGGATCGCGCGTGGGGATGACCAGACAGCGCCGGAACGTCCACGTGTCGTAGACCTCGAGCTGCGGCTCGGTGGACGCACTGAAGGCGACGCGTGAGCCGGCGGGTGAGGTCGACGGACCGATTCCGGCGTTCACGGGGTGGAAGTCGAAGCCGGCGTTGCCACCCGAGGTCTGGAGCAGACCCTGGAGACGCAGTGTGCGATCGATGATGTAGGTTGAGTCGCCGCGGATCGCGGCCAGCTCGCCATCGAAATTGATCGCCGCACCCTGAACCTTGGCGAAGGTGTTCGCGCCGAAGTCGAAGACATCGATCGGACGCGAGACTCCGTTGTCGACGACCGGTGTCGGGAGGGCATACGGGCCAAGGGTCGTCTGGAAGCCACTCGTCACGTCGTACATCAGCGCGCGGCTGCCGTTGATCGGTCCCCCCTCGCCGACGATTGTGCGGCGGAAGTTCCCGGAGCCGCGCACGTAGGTCGTGTCGCGGAAGCCGAGCTTGGGAACGGTGACAACCACCGAGTAAAAGAGCGTATCAGCCGGGGGGGTGACGTTCACAACCTGCTTGAAGGGGACGAGCACGGAATCCGAGCCGACACCTTGCGCGGCGAAGCGGTCCACCTCGAGCGTGTCGCTGCGCCCCTGATCCTGGTACGCCGCCTGCTCGAAGAAGAAGTGCGACGATCTCTTGCTGAGGTTCTCCCAGCGGACGGATCCCTGGTTGGGGAACGGCAGCGTTTGTCCG
The DNA here is from genome assembly GCA_038208205.1 of Gemmatimonadales bacterium. Taxonomy (GTDB): domain Bacteria; phylum Gemmatimonadota; class Gemmatimonadetes; order Gemmatimonadales; family Gemmatimonadaceae; genus AG11. The sequence continues at coordinate 2,472 of JBBQYZ010000307.1, forward strand.
CCAGTCGGGGTGGTGGAGTAGACGAGGAGCACGTCGCCGCATGGGGCCGCTCCGGCTGCCGGACCCTGGCAGGTAGCGCCCAGGTACTGCGGACGGTCGCTGAAGTCGTAGATCGTTTTCTGCGTGATCAGCCCGGACCCGGTGGTCGACTGCACCGTCGTGACACTGGCCGGGAGGATGTTGGGCAGAGCGTAGCGAAAGAACTCCGTGCCCGTGCGCGTGTTCACGTAGCCGATCGACGTCCCGCCCGAGTTGGCAACGAGAACCGTGTCGCTCATCGCGCCGTTCCGGTTGAGCGGCCAGGCGGCGAGTCCCCACGGCCGGGAGCCGGTGATGATGGGTGTTTTGAAGGTCGAGTCGGCCAGGTCGAAGACCTCGAGCTCGTTTCGCTGGATGTTGCTCAGGTAGATCCTGTTGGTCGGCGGGTGGTAGAGCGCGTCGGCGATCTCGCCACCGTTGGGGAGGCCGCGGGTGAGCCCGGACACGACGGTCACGGTATCGACCAGCACCGTGCCGTTCGTGCGAGCGTAGTCCCGCACTCCGTTCTTGTTCCGCGCGAACGCGCGCACCTCGACCTTGCAGGGATAACTGGAGACCGGAAGGCTCATCGTGATGGTCTTCACGAACGAGCTGAAGTTGCCCGTCACGGTGAACGAGTCGGCCGCAGCGAGGGGCGGTGCGGAGCACGCCTGGTTGGGCAGCGCCGGTCCGACCTCGTAGCCCAGCGACTGAATGCCGGCGAGGTCGCGCGCTTCGACGTGAATGGTGTCGGAGACCTCGATGCGGTCGGTTGTCCCGAAGGTGACCGTCGGCTTGGAGTTCGCGTTGGCGCTGGACACGACGGTCAGAAGAAGCTGCGGCCCGAGCTGGCGCCGGCCGAGCGAGTCCACGAGGAACGGTTGCAGCGTCAACGTACCGGTCGATGCTCCGGTGAGGTCGATCGACGTCTCGGTGGCGGTCGAATCCTTGAGCGGGCTCGCAAAGACGGTGGAGTCCGTCTTGGCCAGCACGCCGCTGGCCTGGTAGCCGAGCGCCCTGACCTTGCTGGGGCTCTTGGCGCTCAGCGACAGCCCGACGTTGAAGCCGACAACCGCCGAGTCGCCCGAGTGCGGACTGGTGATGAGTGCGACAGCAGGCTGCACGCCGCCGGTGGCGAGGAAAAGCGTATCTGTCTTCGAGATGTTGCGCGCGCCGTCGGTCGCCGAGGCGGTCACCATCACCGTCGTGCCGAGCGGAACGCTGGACGGCACGAAGACGGTGTAGGGGAGCGTGAGCGACGTGTTGGGGCTGTTGAACGTGGTGTCGAAGACGCCGGTGATGCCGTCGCCCTCCACGCGCACGCGGACGGCCAGGATCCCCAGATTGTCGGTCACCGCCGCGTCGAAGGCGAGCGTGGAATCGTTGGGGGCCGTCATCGGCGCGAGCGTGATGCGTGGCGGGGTACGATCTCCGGTCGGGTCGGTCACGCCTTCACCGCAGGCGGCGAGGCCGGCAGCGAGCAGCGCCGCGAGAGCGACGGCCGCCAATCGAAGGCGCGGCTCCGCCGCAGGGGCGCCTGGGCGCGACTGGATGCGCCTGGGGCGCGGGAGTGTGGCCTGGGGGGGGGGCTTCATAGTCCTCTCAGTGACTATCGGCTGCCGGTGGGGGCGCCGAGCTTCTCACCATCATCGACGATGTGCGGAGTGACGAGGATCAGCAGGTCCCGCTTGTCTTCCTGGGTTCTCGTCTGACCGAACAGGCGGCCCACGAGCGGCAGATCGACCAGGAGCGGAATGCCGACCTTGGACTTGGAGACCTCGGTGACAGTCAGACCTCCGATCACGGCGGTCTCGCCGTCGGAGACGAGGAGCTCGTTGTCGGCGCGCTGCTTGTTGAAGGTGAACCCGAGGTCGGACGCCGCCACCTGGAGGTTGGAGCGCTCGGAGTGGAGCGTCATCAGGATCTGGCGGTTGTTCGTGATGTGGGGTGTCACCGACAGGATGATACCCGTTTCCTTGAAGGACACTGTGGCGCGCGGCGCCTGCTGCTGACCGCTCTGGCTGAGCGACCCGATGTCGATGACGCGGATCGGAGTCTCCTCACCCACGAGGATCTCGGCCTTCTTATTGTCCAGGGTGACGATGCTCGGCTCCGCCTGAATGTCGGCGAGCCGGACTTCCTGGAGCGCGTCGAGGAAGGCGGTGAGGTTGAACTTGCCGAGCATCGTCGAGAAGATCAGCGACAACGCCGGCTGCACGACACGCTGCGTGGCGTTGGACACCGCGGACAGCGAGTTGCCGCCGATCTCGACCACCTGCGTGTTCTTGTCGAACGGCGTGCCGGTGACTGCATCGGGTACGCCGTCGCCGTTGGTATCCACGGGCTTGAAGGTGCTCGGGTTGGGACGCTGGACGAGCGAGTTGAAGAACTGGCC
>JBBQYZ010000308.1:0-4881 GCA_038208205.1 Gemmatimonadales bacterium
GCCCCCGTCGAACTCCCAGGTGCCGCGCCAGGGCTCGGCATCGTAATACTCCTGGGGGCGCGTCCAGCGGACCGTGACGTTGGCCATGTACAACCGGCCGAAACGCCCCTTGTCCACCGCGCGCTTCAGCAGCTGGATTGGCGGGTTGAGCCGGTTCTGCTTCACCACGAACAGATGCACACCGGCCGCGTCGCACGCCCGAACGAGATCGTCCGCCGCGGCGAGCGAGATCGCCATCGGCTTCTCGGTCAGGACGTTGCGGCCGGCACGAGCGGCGGTGATCCCATGCTGCGGGTGCAAGCCCGACGGCGTGCAGATCGTCACGAGGTGGGAGGGCACCGCGGCCAGCATCTCGTCGAGCGAGCCGAACGCCGGGACCTTCTGTTCCACCCCGATCGCCCGCGCTCGCGCGACGTCGGTGTCGGCGACCGCCACCAGCTCCAGCCTATCCACCTTGGCCATCGCGTCGAGGTGATTCCGGCTGATCCGCCCGCATCCCACCAGCGCCACACGGACCGCCGCACTCCCCGGGAACGGAATCCCGCTCGCCGCGCTCACGACCCCCGCTCCGCGGCCGGTCCCGCGATGGGCTCGATCCCGTCGCCGGCACGCACGAACGAGGAGCCACACGCGGCGCAGGTGCCGACGCCGCTGTCGGGGAGCCGCTCCCCACACTGGCACATCCACCCGATCCGACGTGCCGGCACGCCGACGACGAGGGCGAAGCTCCCCACGTCGGCTGCCACGACCGCTCCGGCTCCCACGAACGCATACTCGCCCACCGTCGCGCCGCAGATGATCGTGGCGTTCGCGCCGATTGACGCGCCCCGCCGGACGAGCGTGCGCCGGTACTCGTGCTTGCGCGAGACGTGGCTGCGAGGATTGATCACGTTGGTGAACACCATCGATGGTCCGCAGAAGACGTCGTCCTCGATCTCCACTCCTTCGTAGATCGAGACGTTGTTCTGGATCTTCACATTGTTACCGATTCGCGTGCCGCCCATGACGACGACGTTCTGCCCCAGCGAGCAACGACGCCCGATCACGGCGCCCGCCACCACGTGGCAGAAGTGCCAGACCTTGGTTCCCGCGCCGATCGTGACGCCCTCGTCGACGTACGCCGACTCGTGGACGAATGCTTCCGGGTCGACGCTCATCCGGCCTCCACGTCGGCGAGAATGTCCTGCTGCCACTCCTGCAGCGAGCGCACGCTCGGCGGCCGCGAGCGCAGCGACAGGATCGCGTCGGACGCGGCGCTCGCCGCAGAGAGCGTCGTCGTGTAGGCGACGTGGTGGCGGATCGCCGCCTGTCGCAGCGTATAGTCGTCGCGCTGGGCGTGCTTGCCGACCGGAGTGTTGACGAGCAGCTGGACCGTGCCGTTGACGATCATGTCGAAGCAATTCGGCCGCCCCTCGTGGACCTTGAGGACCTGCTGCACCGGGATGCCGCGCGCGCGCAGGTATCGTGCGGTCCCGCCGGTGCCCATCAGCGTGAATCCCATCTCGTGGAACCGCCGCGCGATCGGCGTGACCGAGGCCTTGTCGGAATCCGTCACGGTGAGCAGGATCGTGCCCGTCAACGGCAGCTCGTTGGACGCCGAGAGCTGGGCCTTGGCGAAGGCGCTGCCGAAGGAGTCCGAGATTCCCATCACCTCGCCCGTCGAGCGCATCTCCGGACCGAGGATCGGGTCGGTGCCGGCGAACTTGTTGAAGGGGAACACCGCTTCCTTCACCGAGACGAACGGTGGGACGACTTCCTCGGTGAAGCCGATCTCCGCCAGCGTCTCACCACACATCACGCGTGCGGCATACGACGCCAGCGGCACGCCGATCGCCTTGGAGACGAACGGGATCGTGCGACTGGCGCGCGGGTTCACCTCGAGCACGTAGACCACGCCGTCCTTGATCGCGAACTGCACGTTGATCAGTCCGACCACCCGAAGCGCCTTCGCCATCGCCACCGTCTGCTCGCGCATCGTCTGCAGGTCACGCTCACCGATCATGTACGGCGGTAGCACGCACGCGGAATCGCCGGAGTGGATACCCGCGTCCTCGATGTGTTGCATCACGCCGCCGATCACCACACGCTCGCCGTCCGACAGCGCGTCCACGTCGACCTCGAATGCGTCCTCGAGGAAGCGGTCGATCAGCACGGGACGTTCTTCCGACACCAGCGCCGCGCGCGCGAAGTAGTCGAGGAGCGAGGCATCGTCGTACACGATCTGCATCGCCCGCCCGCCGAGCACGTAGCTGGGGCGAACGAGTACGGGATAGCCGATGCGCGTCGCTGCCTCCAGCGCTTCGTCGGCGCTCGTGGCCGTACCATTCGGCGGTTGGGTCAGCCCCACCTCGCGGGCGATCGCTTCGAAGCGGCGCCGATCTTCCGCCGCATCGATCGAGTCCGGCGACGTCCCGAGGATGCGCACCCCCGCGGCCTCGAGCCCGCGTGTCAGCTTGAGCGGGGTCTGGCCACCGAGCTGCACGATGACACCCATCGGCTGCTCGCGATCCACGATCTCCAGCACATCCTCCAGCGTCAGCGGCTCGAAGTACAGCGTATCCGAGGTGTCGAAGTCGGTGGAGACCGTCTCCGGGTTCGAGTTGATCATGATCGTCTCGTACCCCTGCTCGCGCAGCGCCATCACGGCGCGCACGCAGCAGTAGTCGAACTCCACCCCCTGGCCGATCCTGTTCGGACCGCTACCGAGGATCACGACCGACCGGCGTCCGCTGCGCGGCGCCTCGCTCTCCTCGTCGTAGCTCCCGTACAGGTACGGGGTCGCCGACGGAAATTCGCCCGCACAGGTGTCCACCATCTTGTAGGCCGGCCGAACCTCGTCCCGCCACCGACGCGCGCGCACCTCGGCCTCCGGCTCCACGCGGAGGTCGCCGAGCTGCCGGTCCGAGAAGCCGAGCTGCTTCATGCGTCGGGTCGCCGACGGCGTCGGAACCCCGGCGAGCATGGTGTACCCTCGTTCGGCCTCGATCAGCTCCTGCATCTGTGCCAGGAACCACGGATCGATCGCCGTCAGCTCATGAAGCTCGTCCACCGTCATGCCGAGCAGGAAGCCGCGTTTCACCTGGTAGATCCGCTCCGGCGTCGGCTGCCGCAATGCGCCGCGCAGCGTCTCGATCGACTCGTCGGCGAGACGGTCGTCGAGGAGTCGCGTCGAGGTCGTCCAGCCGGGCCGGCCGGTCTCGAGCGCGCGGAGCGACTTCTGGAACGCTTCCTTGAAGGTGCGGCCGATCGACATCGCCTCGCCGACGCTCTTCATCTGTGTCGTCAGGATCGGGCTCGACGACGGGAACTTCTCGAATGCGAAGCGCGGCACCTTCACGACGACGTAATCGAGCACCGGCTCGAACGACGCCGGTGTCGTCCGCGTGATGTCGTTGGGGATCTCGTCCAGACGGTAGCCCACAGCGAGCTTGGCGCCGATGCGCGCGATCGGAAAGCCCGTCGCCTTGCTCGCCAGCGCCGACGAGCGCGACACCCGCGGGTTCATCTCGATCACGATCATCTCCCCATCGCGCGGGTTGATCGCGAACTGGATGTTGCATCCACCCGCGTCCACGCCCACCTCGCGGATGATCGCGACCGCCGCATCGCGCATGGTCTGGTACTCCCGGTCCGTGAGCGTCATCGCGGGCGCCACGGTGATCGAATCCCCCGTGTGCACGCCCATCGGATCGAGGTTCTCGATCGAGCAGACGATCACGACGTTGTCGTATCGGTCACGCATCACCTCGAGCTCGAACTCCTTCCACCCGATCAACGAGCGCTCGATCAGGATCTGGCTGGTCGGGCTCTCCTGTAGCCCGTGCCGGACGATCGATTCGAATTCCTCACGATTGTACGCGATCCCTCCACCGGTTCCACCGAGCGTGAAGGAGGGACGAATGATCGACGGAAAGCCCGTCGTCTCGAGCAACGCGAGCGCCTCGTCGAAGTCGTGGGCGATTCCTCCCTTCGCCACGCCGAGCGCCAGTCGCTCCATCGCCTCGCCGAACAGCTTGCGGTCCTCGGCGATCGAGATCGCCCGCGCCGACGCGCCGATCAGCTCCACGCCATGCTTCGTCAGCACTCCGCGCTCATGGAGCGCCATCGCGACGTTCAGCGCCGTCTGCCCTCCCATCGTCGGCAGGATGGCATCCGGCCGCTCGCGCTCGATGATCAGCTCGACGAACTCCGGAGTCACCGGCTCGATATACGTACGGTTGGCGATCTCGGGATCGGTCATGATCGTCGCCGGGTTGGAGTTGACGAGAACCACCTCGTACCCCTCCTCGCGCAGCGCCTTGGTCGCCTGCGTCCCCGAGTAGTCGAACTCGGCCGCCTGGCCGATGATGATCGGCCCTGACCCGATGACGAGGATCTTCTTGAGGTCAGCGCGTCGCGGCATGAATGAGGTCGTCGATGATGGCGGCGCGGCTGTGTTGGGGAGTCCAGCCGGTTGCGCGGCGCAGCTTCATGTTGCTCCCCACCAGGACGGGGACGTCGACCGAGCGGGCGAGCGTGGGGTCCGACGTCAGCTCGGCGGTCCGACCGGCGCGCGCGAGCACGGCTTGGGCCAGCCCGCGAACGCTGATCCCCTCTCCGCTGCACACATTGTACACCTCTCCCGAGGCCCCGTGCTCGAGCAGGGCAAGATACGCGGCCACGGCGTCCTTGACATGCAGAAAGTCTCGAACGGTGTCTCCGTTGCCGATCGTCATCGACCCGCCTCGTTCCGGGAGGCTCAGGCTGCGCCTGACGAGCGACGGCAGGAGGAAGTGCGCGCCGTGTCCCGGTCCGGAGTGGTTGAAGCTGCGGGTGCAGATTACGCGAACGCCGTCGCTGCGGTAGACCTGCAGGGCAGCGACCTCCTGCGCCACCTTCGAC
>JBBQYZ010000309.1:0-4857 GCA_038208205.1 Gemmatimonadales bacterium
GTCGGCACGTAGAAGAGCCCAGTCGTCGGCGAGAAGGCGGCCGGCTGCTGGTTCTTGCCCCCCTCGAGGCTCGGGCAGATGTAGGAGACCTTCTTCCCCTGCTCCGTCGTCTTGTCCGCCACGACCTCGGGGCGGCCCGTCTTGAGGTCCACGCCCGTGGCCCAGTTCATCGGCACGAACGGCTTGGCGAGCAACACCTCGCCGGTGGCGCGATCCATCGTGTAAGCGAAACCGTTGCGATCGAAGTGCACGAGCGCCTTGCGCGTGCGGCCACCGATCGGAAGATCGACGAGAATGTTCTCGTTGACCGCGTCGTAGTCCCAGACGTCGTGCGGAGTCGGCTGGAAGGCCCAGACCATCTCGCCCGTGTCGGCGTCGCGCGCGATGATCGCCGCGCTCCACTTGTTGTCGCCGGGCCGCTGGCGCCCGTTCCACGGACCGGGGTTGGAGGTGCCGTGGTAGACCAGGTTGAGCTCGGGGTCGTACGAGAGCCATCCCCACACGGTCGCGCCGCCCTGCTGCCAGGTGCTGGCCGGCCAGCTCGTGGCGCCCTGGTTGCGCGCCGTGTCGCCCGCCCCGTAGAAGGGCTTGAAGCGCGGGCCGACCTTGATGTCGGCGTCGGGGCCCACGTTGTACGCGCGCCAGACCTCCTTCCCGGACGCCGCATCGATCGCGGCGATCCAGCCGCGCACACCCATCTCGCCGCCGCTGGAGCCGACGAGCACTCTGCCCTTCACGACGATCGGCGCCATGGTCATCGTCTCACCCTTGGCGAGATTTCCCATTGCCGTGCGCCACACGAGCTTTCCGGTGGCGACATCGACGGCGACCGTGTGCCCATCGAGCTGGTTGTAGAAGATCCTGCCGTCGGCGAAGGCGGCGCCGCGATTCACGACATCGCAGCAGGCGAGGCCCACGGCCGCCTGCGCGTTCTCCGGACGCACCTTCCACTTGAGCGGCTGCCCCTCCTTCGTGAGATCGAGGGCGTAGGACACGTTGGGGTACGGCGTCACGAGGTACATCGTGTTCCCCACCACGAGCGGTGAGCCCTCATGACCACGCAGCACACCGGTGGAGAAGGTCCATGCCGCGTGCATGTTCCTGACGTTCGCCGTGGTGATCTGCGCGAGGTCGCTGTAGCGCGAGTTGGCGTAGTCGGCAGCCGGGTGGGCCCACTCGCCGGCGGGGCCGGTGCGCGGTGCGGCGATGCGCGTGCCCGCAACGGTGGTGGAGGGCGCCCCACTGACGGAGGCTCCGTGATCATCGGATCGCGAGCAGGCGTCAGCGGACGCGAGGCTCACGAGTGTGATGGCAAGTCCGACCGCAGTTCGCATGCTCATTCCCGGTGGCGTCGAACCTAATAGGGGGCCGGCTGCGAGGGCCGGCAAGTCCCTGCGGCTCGTGGTCAGGAGACGTGCGCGCCACGGGCTACCTCGAGATGGGTTCGCCCCGATCGCAGCGTACGCAGTCCAACTCGGTTCCGACGAACGACGCGCGCCCCTCGGCGGTGAGCGTCCAGGGACGCCGCTGCCAGGGAGGCTCATGACGTACGTGCTGCCCGTGCCCGCATGCGAGCTCGGCGACCCAGTGCCCGTCGTCGTCGCGGTGGAAGCCCGTGATGGGCCGCCGCATCAGTGCACCGCAGTGCCGCGACCGGGGTGCGCCGGTACGACCGTCACCGAGGCAACGCCGCATTGTACCACCACACGGAGCGCGACAGACTGCGTGCGGCACGCGTGGCGTAGGGAATCGACGCGATCGTCAGCCCGACGCCGACCAGTGCGACGGTCACCGACCCGGGACTGGGGTCGCCGCGGCGCCAGTCATTCCCATTGAGGGCGACCACGGCAGCCACGGTGCCCACGAGCCCTAGCACGCTGGCGGTGCGCGCCGCTTTCACGTAGATGCGGGCATACCTGGCGGCGGAGTCCGGACCGGCGAGCAGCGGGTCGACGCCGCCACCGAACAGTCCGATCCCGCTACCGACCTGCTCACCCGACGTGCCACGCACCAGCCGAGGTGTCGCGAGGAATCCACCAGGTTCGAGACGGAGGGCACAGGTCATGTAGGTGCATCCGGCGGGGACGCCGCGTGCGGTGTCGCTCGACGCCTGTGCTTCGCCCGTGCGGGCGAAGCCGAGCACCAACGCCGCTGTCGCCACGATGCGCCACAATCTTGAGGTCATGCTCGAGTCATGCAGAGGTGAGGTCACGCCGAGGGTCACGCTGCCGCACGCACGATCCGCACCGGCACCGTGCGCCGGCCCAACGAGCTCCGATGCTGTCAAGCGCGCGGCCGCGTGTGTTTGCGTCGCGCCGTCCAGAGCAACGCGGTCCGTTCCGTGATCAGAAGCGGAGCGGAGTCCCACGGCAACGTTCGGCCGAACGACCGCACCGGATGTGCGAGGTGCTGGGCCACTGGCGTCTCGTGCACGAACAGCCCGCCCGCGCGAAGCACGCGCGATACCTCGCTCAATGCCCGTCGCGCGCCCTCGATGCCCCCGCTCACATGGTAACAGGTACCGAAGTCGATCACGAGGTCGACGCTGGCCGTTTCGAGCGGAAGCTCCCGCACGTCCCCCTCGAGCACCGTCGCGCGCACATTGATCGCCCGCACGCGCTCCTCGGCGAGGGCGATCAACGTGGCGTCGATCTCGAGGCCGACCAGCGCGTCCGGACGCAGGCGCTCGGCGAGCACCGGTAGAGCGATGCCGCGGCCGCACCCGACCTCGAGCACGCGGCCGCCACGCGGAAGCCGCAGGGCGCGACAGAGCAGCGGGACCTCGATGAGCGCCTGTAGGTCATTGCGCGCCTCGACGTTGCCGAAGGCAGTGTAGCGCTCCCGGTTCGTCCCTCCTGGCGTGGACAGCGCGGGCTCGAGCGACGGGCGATCGCCGGGTGCTATCCCGGGTGGCGGCGCGTCGGGCCGTGCGCGTGGAGGCTCGAGTGTTGGCGACATGCGGGCTCCGACGGTGTAGGGAGGATGGTTCAGCTGCGCCTCGCGCCATCCTGCGTGTCTTCAACAGAGAACGCGTAGGTACGCGGTGGATCGGCTCACCGCCCGAGACGGCTGAATTCCTTGACGGCCCCTGCCGCCAACCCTAACGTGGCCACAACGGCGAGCGCCGGTCCCGCCATGCACTCCGCTGAGGCACGCACGATGTCGCCGCCCCTCCCGCCGCCGGACTCCGACCCGCCGCCCGACGTGACGGGCCTCCTGCAGTCGTGGCGCGATGGGGATGCATCCGCCGCCGAACGACTCCTCCCGGCGATCTACGACGAGCTGCACCGGCAGGCCGCTCGAGCGATGCGGCGCGAGGGAGAGCACACCCTGCAGGCTACCGCGCTCGTGCACGAGGCGTACATGCGCCTCGTGGACCAGCGTGGGGTGGATTGGCGCAACCGTGCCCATTTCTTCGGCATCGCGGCCGGGGTGATGCGTCGCGTGCTCGTGGATCACGCGCGCGCCCGGCTCGCCGACAAACGTGGCGGAGGAGCGCGCATGCTGACCCTGAACGGCGCCGAGCGCGCGCCCGACGCGACGGACGACGTCGAGGTGCTCGCGCTGCACGAGGCCCTCGAGCGGCTGGCTGCATTCGACCCCGAGCAGGCACGACTCGTGGAGCGTCGGTACTTCGGCGGGCTGACCATCGAGGAGACCGCCGAATCACTCGGCATCTCTCCGGCGACGGTGAAGCGCGAGTGGGCGGTCGCGCGTGCGTGGCTGCGCCGAGAGCTCACCTCGTCGTGACGCCGGAACGTTGGGAGCGGGTCAAGGCACTGTTCGCGGCTGCAGTCGAGTTGCCGGTCGCGGAGCGCGCGACGTTCGTGAAGCACGAAAGCCAGGGAGATGGCGAGCTGGCGCGAGAGGTCGCGTCGCTGCTCGCCTCTGCCGAGGGCTCCGACTCCCTTCCCGCGGTGCGGGCCGCGATCGCGGCGGTGGGGGGGCGCGTGGTGGGGCCACGCTCCCGCACGCAGGTTCCCCTCGAGCACGATGCCGCCTTTCAACCGATGCTCGAGACCGCGCTCGGCAACCAGTACGAGATCGTGCGTCCGCTGGGATACGGCGGCATGGGTGCCGTGTATCTGGCGCGCGAGCGCGCGCTCGAGCGCTTCGTGGCGATCAAGGTGCTGCGACCAGACCTCGCCGCGGCGCACGACGGGCGCGAGCGGTTTCGTCGCGAGGCGCGTGTCGTCGCAGGGCTGTCGCATCCCGGCATCCTGCCCCTGCACACCTTCGGCGAGGTCGGAGGCACCTGGTACTTCGTCATGGGCTACGTGCGCGGTGCGTCGCTCGCGGAGCGGCTGCGGGTGGAAGGACGGATCAGCGTCCGCGAGGCGCATCGCATCCTTACCGAGCTGGCCGATGCGCTGGAGTGCGCGCACCGGAGCGGGGTGGTGCACCGCGACATCAAGCCGGCCAACGTGCTGCTGGACGAGAAGACCGGGCGTGCAGTGCTGGCCGACTTCGGGATTTCCAAGGTGCAGGGCGCCGGGGATAGTCTCACTGCGACGGGCATGGTCGTGGGGACGCCGCACTACATGTCTCCCGAGCAGGCACTCGGCGCGCACGACGTGGACGAGCGCACGGACCTGTACTCTCTGGGAGCCGTGGGATACGCGATGCTCGCTGGCCACGAGCCATTCGCCGGGTCGCGGGCCGACGAGCTCGCGTTCCGGCGCGCCTCGCACGACGCGCCGCCACTGCAGAGCGTCGCGCCGTCCGTTCCGGCGGAGTTGGCGGGGGTGGTGATGCGCTGCCTGATGCGCGATCCGGCGTTGCGCTGGCCGCACGCGCGGGCGCTGAAGGAAGCGCTCACTCGTGCCGGAGACGAGGCTGCCGACCTGCCGGAGTCCG
>JBBQYZ010000310.1:0-4835 GCA_038208205.1 Gemmatimonadales bacterium
GGCCCAGCCGCTGTTCGTGTACCTCGTGGACTCGGCGGGCTTCCTCGCCGTGTTCCGTCCTCGCCGGATCTCGTACGTGGACGGTCGGACGACCCGCGTGAATGGGCGCTCCATTCGCACGCCTTCCACCGCCGAGATGGTGGACGTGCGCGGGCTGGACACGCTGCGGATCACGCTCGCCGTCGAGGACGCGAGCGCCACCGATACGCGGGGCGGCCTGGTGGAGCGTGGCGAAGGGCTGGCTGCGCGCCGACTCACGCGTCCCTACTTCGTGCAGATGAAAGGGACAGCAACGATCGGGGGGCGGATACGAGGAACCCCGCTCGCTGGTTCGGGAGCGGGGTTCTTCGAGACCTACCGATAGACGGCCAGACGTTCAGACGAACAGGCTGTCACACGGTCCTTCACCGCGAATCGAGACGGCGGCTCGAGTCGGTGGAGTCCGGGCCAGGCTTGGACTCCGGGTTGCCGTCGACACGGTCTTTGAGGTCATCCATGGTGTTCGCGGCCTTCTGGCCTACTCGCTCGGCGCTGGTGGCCGCGCGGTCGAACGTTCCTTCGGACGGAGCAGCGTCGTGCTCGAACTTGTTACCGGACAGCGCGCCAGCGCCCGAAACGGCGTTGCCGAGATTCAGTCGTCCACGCTGGAAGCCCTCGCTGGCATAGCCGCTGACCGTTGACCACTCGCCGTACTTCTTGCTCTGCTCCGGACTCCATCCGCGTTGAAGGTCGGACTGCACGTCGCCCCACCCCTTGTCAGCGTAATCCGGGTTGTGCGCGGCCACGTGGCCGAGGTGGTATGCCGGGCGGACGTCCTCGTACGAACGATCAGCGAGGCGATTCGGCGAGGCGTCGTAGCTCTTCCGGTAGTAGCTGTCGTCGTCGTGCGTGAGCTTCTCGGCCGCTTCCGAGATGGCACGACCAGCCCACCATCCGCCGAGCGCGCCGGCGATGCCGCCGATCAGCGTGCCGACCGGCCCGCCCGCCGAGCCGATTGCCGCGCCCGTGAGAACACCGCTGATGCCGCCGGCGGCCTCGCCGATCTCGTCGCCCACACTCGGGTTGCTGTCGTGCTTGCCCAGTGCGGAATCCTTGGCGCGCTCGAGGCGGCCATCGGTCGAATCGTTGGTGCGGTCCCGGTTGTCCATCGTATCCTCCGGAGGTGTGTTGGATGAGATCGCCCCAGGAAAGGCAAGTTCGGGACCGATCTTCGAGGGCCGGCCGCGGCGGACGAAGGGCGCGCAACGGCCGGTCGCTGCTTGACAGCGCTCGCCCAAGGCCGCCGATTCTCCGCGATGAGCGCCCGGATACGGCTTGGCACACAAGGCTGGAACTACGATGCGTGGGTCGGCCCCTTTTATCCCACCGGTACGCGCGCGGCCGACTACCTCTCCGTGTACGCGCGCGCCTTTGACTCGGTCGAGGTCGACTCCACCTTTTATGCGGTACCGCCTGCGAAGACGGTGCGCGGCTGGCACGATCGAACGCCAGCCGGATTCACCTTCGCGCTCAAGCTCCCGCAGGAGATCACCCACGAGCGGCGGCTGCGCGACGCGGCCGATGTGGCGGCGCTCTTCTACGATCGTGCCCGCGAGCTTCGCGACAAGCTTGGCCCGGTGCTGGTCCAGCTCGCGCCGGACTTCGGTCCGGTGGAGTTGCCCGCGCTGGCGAAATTCCTCCCCACGCTTCCGCCGGACATCGCCTTCAGCGTCGAATTCCGCCATCGGGGGTGGATCACCGACGGGATCATCGCGCTGCTGGCCGAGCACAAGGTGGGGCTCACCCTGACCGACGCGCGCTGGATTCCTCGCAAGCAGATGCTCGCCCTCGCGAGCCGGCCGACGGCGGACTTCCTCTACGTCCGCTGGATGGGCGCCAATCGGGATGTCGTGGACTACTCGCGCATTCAGCTCGACCGCACGGCGGAGCTCGAGCAGTGGGCCGGCGTGCTCTGGCCGCTCGCGCTCAAGGGCGTGCGGGTGTACGGCTATGTGAACAATCACTTCGCCGGCCACTCGCCGCAGAGCGCGCGCGAGCTGCAGCAGGCGCTCCGCCAGACGCCGGTGGATCCCGAGACCCTCGGCGAGCAGATGTCACTGTTCTAGCAGGACGTGCGCGTGCGCGGCGCTTACTTTGCCCACATGTCGCGCCGCACCCTGCTGTTCTGCCTGATCGCCCTCGCGGCGGCCGCGATGTTCGTGCGCCTGGGCGTCTGGCAGATCGCGCGCCTGCATGAACGCCAGGACCGCAACGCGTCGATCGCGGTGCAGCAGCGCGGCGCGGCGCACGACATCGCCGGAATCGCACGGGACACCGCGCGAGCTCACTACCGGCCGGCGATCGTCGGGGGACGGTACGATTACGAGCGCGAGCTGGTCGTCACGAGCCGCACGCACGAGGGTTCGCCGGGCGTGGAGCTGCTCACCCCTGTGCGCATGGCCGGCAGCGACACCGCGGTCCTGGTGAACCGGGGGTGGGTCTACGCGCCCGACGGCTTCACCGTGGATCGGGCGCGCTGGCACGAGGGCGACAGCGCGCACGTCACGGGCTACGTGGAGCTCTACGCGCCCGACGCCGGTGTGACGACGTCGACGGACCCGCGCATCGTGCGCCGCGTGAGCCGTCGCGAGATCGCGAGCAAGATTCCGTACCCCGTCGCGCCCTTCTATGTCGTGTCAGTCGGTGACACGGCGGGTCGCAGCCATCCGGCGCGTCGACAGCTCCCCGTGCTCGACGAGGGACCACATCGTGGCTACGCCTTTCAGTGGTTCTCCTTCGCGGCCATTGCGCTGGGGGGCGCCGGTGCAGTCATCTGGCGCGAGCGCAAGGGCGTCGAGCACACGATTCGTGGCCCCGAGCAGCGGCGCGGCTGATGCGACCATGGGCTCCGGACGGTAACTTTCCGGACACCCAACGCCGAGCGTCAAATGGCCGATCAGTCCGCAGCCCTCGCCACTGAGAAGGAAGCCCGCGACGTCGCTGAGGCCGCGCGCGAGAGTGAGTGGTCGGGGCCGAGCTTCGTACGCGAGCTCTTCCTGGGGCGTTATCGCCTCGACCTGATCCACCCGCACCCTGTACAGGTCGATCCCGCGGAAGCGGCGAGAGCGGCGCCGTTCTTCACGCGATTGCGCGCATTTCTGGAGCGGGTGGACTCCGACATGATCGACCGTACCGGCGACATCCCGGAGTCGTACGTGCAGGAGTTGCGCGAGATGGGAGCGTTCGGGATCAAGATCCCTACCGAGTACGGCGGTCTCGGGCTCTCGTACGCCAGCTACACGCGCGCGATGGCGATGGTCACGAGCAAGGACGGGTCGCTCACCGCGCTCCTCTCGGCGCACCAGTCGATCGGGTTGCCGCAGCCGCTCAAGCTCTTCGGCACTCCCGAGCAGAAGCAACGCTTCTTCCCGCGCCTGGCCAAGGGCGCCATCTCCGCCTTCGCGCTCACCGAGACCGACGCGGGCTCGGATCCGGCCAACCTCCGCACGAGCGCGACGCCGAGCGAGGACGGGACCTTCTGGACGCTGAATGGCGAGAAGCTCTGGTGCACCAACGGCACCCGCGCCGAGCTGCTCGTGGTGATGGCGCGGACGCCGGACGCAGTGGTGAAGGGAAAGTCGCGCAAGCAGATCACGGCGTTCATCGTGGAGGCCAACGCCCCCGGCGTGGAAGTCGTGCATCGCTCGCGCTTCATGGGTCTCAAGGCGATCGAGAACGGCGTCATGCGCTTCACGAACGTGCGTATCCCGAGCGAGAACATCATCTGGGGCGAGGGCAAAGGCCTCAAGCTCGCGCTCATCACGCTGAACACGGGGCGTCTCACCCTACCCGCGAGCTGTGCTGGCGGCGGCAAGGCGATGCTGCAGGTCGCGCGGCACTGGGCCAGGCAGCGCGTGCAGTGGGGCCAGCCGATCGGCAAGCACGAGGCGGTAGCGCAGAAGATCGCGCTGATGGCGGCCAACACCTTCGCCATGGAGTCGGTCGCCGAGCTCACCGTCGCGCTCTCGGAGCGCGGGCACTACGACATTCGGCTCGAGGCAGCGATCGCCAAGATGTGGAACACCGAGACCGGGTGGCGAATCGTGGACGACACGCTGCAGATCCGCGGCGGTCGCGGCTACGAGACGGCGGACTCGCTCCGCGCGCGGGGCGAGCCCGGCATCCCGGTGGAGCGCGCGATGCGCGACTTCCGGATCAACCTGATCTTCGAGGGGACCTCGGAAGTGATGCGGCTGTTCATCGCCCGCGAGGCGGTGGACCACCACTTCAAGACGGCCTTCGCGCTCGTGGACAAGGAGTCGTCGGGCCGCGAGAAGCTCTCGGCCCGTGGTCGGGTGATGTAGTTCTACCCGGGTTGGTATCTGGCGCGGTGGGTGGGACGCGGCGCCGTGCCCACGAGCTACGGCGAGTTCGGCGCGCTCGCTGTGCACCTGCGCTGGGCGGAGCGGCACACCCGGCACCTCGGCCGCACGCTCTTTCACGCCATGGCGCGGTTCGGCCCCAAGCTCGAGCGGCGGCAGATGGTGCTGTTCCGTGGCGTGGACATCGGCGCCGACCTGTTCGCGATGACCGCCGCGTGCGTGCGTGCGCGGATGCTCGCGCAGCAGGGAAACAAGGAGGCGACCGAGCTCGCGGATCTATTTTGTCGCGAAGCACGCCTGCGGATCGCGCAGAACTTCCGCAACTTCTACGGAAAGAACGACGCGACGCTATACCGAGTGTCGCAGCGCGTCCTGAACGGCGATCACGCCTGGCTCGAGCAGGGCATCGTCGGCATAATGGAGGAGGCACCGGCGAAGAGCGGCTCGCCGGCCGATGCGCGGACGACGAGGTCG
>JBBQYZ010000311.1:0-4832 GCA_038208205.1 Gemmatimonadales bacterium
GCTCCGTCCCTCGGGCACGACGACGCGCCAGTGCGCCACTCCGGGCGCCGCGAGCGGCGTGGCGACGATGCGCCGGCGCTGCGCGCCCTTGTCGGTCAACAGGTAGAGCGTGCCTTTCACGACGCCGAGCGCGTCGTAGGACGCGTCATGGCCGGTGAAGAGCGGCCGCACCGAGGCGGACAGGTTCGGCTGCCGGGGGTCGCCGAGGTCGGCGGCGAACAGCTCGTTCCTGGCGCTGGTCCCCTTGTTCGTCGTCACCATCAAGTAGCGGCCGCTCTCGTCGAGCGAGGCGCTGATGAACAGCGTGGGCTCTTCGGACCGCGCGTAGACGAGACGGTCCTGCGCCTGCGGCGTACCGAGCCGGTGGTAGTAGATCTTCTTGTCGCGCACCGCGCCCTGGAGCGCCTGACCGGCGAGCGGCTCGGGGTAGCGGCCGTAGAAGAAGCCGCGCCCATCGTGAGTCCACGACAGTCCGGAGAACTTCACCCAGCGAATCGTGTCGGCGGTGGCGCCTCCGGTGCGCGCGTCGCGGACGTAGTAGGTGCTCCAGTCGGAGCCGCCCTCGCTCTGCCCGTACGCGAAGTGTCGTCCGTCCGGCGAGGGGACGAACCCCGAGAGCGCCACGGTGCCGTCGGGCGAGAGTGTGTTCGGGTCGAGCACGACCTGCTCGGCACCGCCAAGCGTGGTGCGCGCGTAGATCACGCTCTGCCGCTGCAGGCCCGAGTTGCGCGAGTAGTACCAGCGTCCGCCTTCGTAATAGGGAGTCGTCGTCTTGGCATAGTTCCACAGCTCGGTGATCCGCGCCCGCAGCGGCTCGCGCATCGGGAGCGTGGCGAGATACGAGCTCGTCACCGCGTTCTCGGCGGCGACCCACCTCGCGGTCTCCGGTGTGTTGAGGTCCTCGAGCCAGCGATATGGGTCGGCGACGATCGCCGCGCCGAAGCGGTCGACGACGTCGACGGTGCGCGTCGGCGGGTAGACCAGCGCGGAGCCGGTGCCGCTCTGCGCGTGCA
The DNA here is from genome assembly GCA_038208205.1 of Gemmatimonadales bacterium. Classification (GTDB taxonomy): domain Bacteria; phylum Gemmatimonadota; class Gemmatimonadetes; order Gemmatimonadales; family Gemmatimonadaceae; genus AG11. The sequence goes on from JBBQYZ010000311.1 coordinate 1,014, forward strand.
CGGTGGCGCCAACGAGCAGCACCGCGGCGGCAAGCGGGCGCGCACCCGGCAAGCAGACGTGTCTCACGGTTCGATCCTCGACAAGGTGGGGGGGATGCGCGCGAACGTAGCAGGACGCCCGGGACCGGGCCAGAGAGACACGGGCGCGAGAGGAGACACCTGAGCATCGAGGCGGCGTGGGAGACTGACGTCACGGCGTTGCACTCCCGACCGGACGCGGTGCCGCGATCGCCGCTGGCACGCCGCGTTCAGGTCACAGCTGTTCAGACAACAGGTGCGGTGGGGAGGGGGTGTGGCGGGTGAGCGCTTGCCGCAGCGCGCCCTCCCTGCGTACGTGTGGGATGCCATCCACTCCAGCGCTTCAGCTGCCTCCTCACGCGTCGCGTGCGGTGCGCCTCCTGTTGGTCCTCGCCCTTCTTGCCGCGCCGCGCGCCGCGAGCGCGCAGGGCGACGCCGCGCTCCGGACGGCGGTCGAGCAGTACCGCCGCGCGCACGAGGTCGGGATCCTGCGCGAGTTCGCCGACCTGCTCGCCATTCCCAACCTCGCGAACGACAGCGCGAACATCCGCCGTAACGCAGCTGCCGTCTCGGCCATGCTCGCTCGCCGCGGTGTGGTCGCGCGGCTGCTCGAGTCGCCCACCGGCGGACCTCCGGCGGTCTACGGCGAGCTGCGGACCCCCGGCGCCGCCCGCACGGTGGTGCTCTACGCGCACTACGACGGGCAGCCGGTGGACGCGGCGCGCTGGGCCACGCCGCCGTGGGAGCCCACGCTGCGCGATGGGCCGCTCGAGGCGGGCGCGCGCGTGGTCGCGCTGCCGGCGGCCGACGGCGCCACGGGACCCGAGTGGCGGCTCTATGCCCGGTCAGCCGGCGACGACAAGGCGCCGATCGTCGCGATGCTCGTCGCGCTCGACGCGCTGCGTGCCGCCGGCATCGCGCCGACCGTGAACCTCAAGTTCTACTTCGACGGCGAAGAGGAGGCGGGGAATGGGCACACCCGTGCGATGCTCGAGCGTCACGCCGCGCTGTTCGCAAGCGACGGCTGGGTGTTCGCCGACGGCCCGGTGCACCAGAGCCGGCGGCAGCAGGTGGTGTTCGGCGTGCGCGGCGTGACCGACGTGGTCATCACGGCCTACGGCGCCACCCGCGCCCTCCACAGCGGGCACTACGGCAATTGGGCGCCCAACCCGGCCGCCCTCCTCGCGGGCTTCGTCGCCTCGCTGCGCGACCCCGACGGGCGGATCCTCCTGCCGGGCTTCTATCGTGACGTCCGCCCGATCAGCGCGGCCGAGCGGCGCGCGCTGCGCACGGTGCCGGCGGTGGACTCGTCACTCCGCCGCGAGCTGGGGCTGGGCGCCGGCGCCACCGAAGCGAATGGGGCGCTGCTCGCCGAGCGCATCATGGGGCCCGCGCTCAACGTGCGGTCGTTCCATGCGGGACCGGTGGGCGCGGCGGCGAACGCGATCCCGACCGAAGCCACCACGTCGATCGATTTCCGGCTCGTACCGGACCAACGGCCGGAGCGCATCCGCGTGCTGGTCGAGGCCCAGGCGCGCCGGCAGGGGTTCACCGTGCTGCACGCCGCTCCCGACAGTGCGGCGCGGCTGGCCGGTGGCCGACTGCTCCGGTTCGAGTGGGGCGCCGAGGGCTATCCGGGACAGCGCACTCGCGCCGACACGCCGCTCGCCCGCGCGGTCGTCCAGTCGGTCTCCCAGGTCCTCGGCGCGCCGGTGATCGAGGTGCCCACCTTGGGCGGGAGCCTTCCGACCTACCTGTTCGCCGACGTGCTGAAGGCGCCGCTGGTGGTGGTGCCGATCGCCAACCACGACGACAACCAGCACGCGGCCAACGAGAACCTGCGGCTCCAGAACCTCTGGGATGGGATCATGGTGTTCGCCGGGCTCCAGGCCCTGCTGGGCAAATACTGGGGACCGCTGCCGTAGCTATTAGATAAATTGATATTTATATGTCAGAGTGATTTGGCCCCGCTGTCGATCTCCGCGGCCGCGATGATGCCGCGCGCCACGTAGATCGGGCGCACGAGATGGCGCAGCGCGGGCAGCCGGACGGCGAACCAGACCCCTGCCGCCACGCAGGCAAGCCCGCCCAGCAGGACCGTGCGTGACGGCCCGATGCGGTCGGCCACCACGCCGGCCACCAGGCTCCCGATCGGCGCCGTGCCCAGAAACGCCATCGTATAGAAGGCCATCACGCGCCCCCGCAGCTCTTCCTGCACGACGGTCTGGATGATCGTGTTGGTCGACGCCATCGTCACCATCATTCCCGCGCCCACCACGGGAAGCGCCAGCAGCGAGAGCCAGAGCACCGTCGACAGAGAGAACGCCGCGAGACCGATCCCGAAGGTCATCGTGGCGATCACCATCACGCGGCCGAGCCCGAGCACCGTGCGGCGAGACGCGAGGTAGAAGCCGCCGCCGAGCGCGCCGACGCCGGACGCGGTCATGAGAAAGCCCAGCGTGTGCGGGCCCCCGTGCAGCACCGACGTCGCGATGGCGGGCATCAGCACCGTGTACGGCATGCCCATCATGCTCACGAGGGCGAGCAGGGTGAGGGCCGACCGCACGGGGAGGAACCCCCACACGTAGGTGAAGCCCACCCGCATCTCCGACAGCATTCCCCCGGCCCGCGGCGGGCGCACGCGCGGCGTGACACGCATGGCCAGCAGCGAGGCGATCACGGCGACGTACGACACGCCGTCGACGAGGAAGCACCACCCCTCGCCCACCGCGGCGATCACGATCCCCCCGATGCTCGGGCCGATGATGCGGCTGGCGTTCACCATCGACGAGTTGAGGGCGATCGCATTGGGGAGGTCGGCGCGATCCTCCACCATCTCCACCACGAACGCCTGTCGGGCCGGCGTATCGAAGGCGTTGATCACCCCCTGCAGAACCTGGAGCGCGAGCACCCACCCCACGGTGATCCGGTCGGTGAAGACGAACGCGGCGAGCGCGAACGACTGGAGCATCGAGAGCACCTGCGTGACGAGCAGGATGCGGTGCCGGTCCCACCGGTCCACCAGCACGCCGGTGAATGGGGCGAGCAGCAGGGTCGGGAGCTGGCCGCAGAACCCGACGAGGCCCAGCAGCAGCACCGACCCGGTGAGCCGGTACACGAGCCAGCTGGTGGCGATGCGAGTGATCCACGAGCCGACGAGCGAGACGCTCTGCCCGCTGAAGAAGAGCCGATAGTTGCGCGACTGCAGCGCGCGGGTGAGGCGTGGGCCGTTGTGGGCCGTGGAGGCGCTCATGCGGCGGGCCTTCGCAAGGCGCACTCCACCGGCCGTACATTGGGGCAGCCGTGATCCCCTCAGCCGGAAGCCACCGCATGCGTCTTCGCCTTCCCACCCTGCTGCACGCCGCGCTCGCCTGCGCCATCGGCGGCACTGCTGCCGCCCAGGTGCCCGCCCCAGCCCCCGCCCCCGCCCCACCAGCCCCGCGTCCCACCTTCGACGTCACGGAGGCGACGATCGCCGACGTGCACGCGGCAATGCGGTCCGGCGCCCTCAGCTGCCGCGCCCTCGTGAGCGCCTATCTGCGCCGCATCGAGGCGTACGACCGGAACGGGCCGGCGATCAATGCGCTCGTCACCGTGAACCCGCGCGCGCTCGACATCGCCGACTCGCTCGATGCGCGGATGGCGCGCGGCGGACTGACCGGGCCGCTGCACTGCATCCCGCTCATCGTGAAGGACAACTTCGAGACGAGCGACCTGCAGACGTCGGCCGGCTCGCTCTCGCTCGCCGGGATGATCCCGCGCCGAGACGCCTTCATGGTGCGCCGCATCCGCGAGGCCGGC
>JBBQYZ010000312.1:0-4825 GCA_038208205.1 Gemmatimonadales bacterium
CGGGTCTGCCCCGGCGGCGGCGCGCCGCGCGGAGCGCTACGCAAGGACCAACGTGAGCTCGTGACGAGCGTGGGTCCCTTCGTGCGCGGCGAGCTCGCGCTCGCGCCTGGCGTGCTCGTGTCGGCGGGAGTGCGCGCCGACGCCGTGCGCTTCACGCTGCGCGACCGCCTCGTGAGCGCCACCAATCCCGACGACTCGGGCGAGCGCACCCTGCGCGCGGTGAGCCCGTCCACCGGCGTGGTGTGGCGCGTCTCGCCAGTCACCTCGATCTACGCCAGCGCGTCGAGCAGCTTCGAGACGCCGACCACCACGGAGCTCGGCAACAAGCCCGACGGCTCCGCCGGCATCAATCCCGATCTGCAGCCGCAGCGCACCCTCACCCTTGAGCTGGGGAGCAAGGGATTGCTGACCGCGATCGGCGTGCGCTGGGACGCCGCGCTGTTCGAGGCGCGCGCGCGCGACGAGCTGGTGCCATTCGACATCCTGAACGGCAACGGCCGACGGTTCTTCCGCAACGCCGGCCGCACACTGCGGCGCGGGGGCGAGCTCGGCGTGCAGGCGGACGCCGGCCCCCTCTCGCTGCAGTCGGCGTACACGTACTCGCACTTCCGCTACGTGAGCTACGCAGTGGGCACCACGTCCTACGCCGGCAACCGGATCCCGGGTGTCCCCGACAATGCGCTGGCCACGTCGGCGTCGCTGCGGCGAGGAGTGGTGACCCTCTCGGCGACGGCCGATCTGGTGGGTGCGGTACAGGTCGACGACGCGAACAGCGCGAGCGCACCGGGCCGCACGATCTTCGGTGCCGCGGTGGGCGGCGCCGTGCGGCTGGGCGGCGCGCGCCTGGCGCCCCTGGTGGCGCTGCAGAATCTGGGTGGGGTCCGCGCCGCAGGGTCGGTGAGCGTGAACGCCACAGGGGGGAAATACTACGAGCCCGCACCGGGTCGTACCCTGCTGATCCGCTTCGCGCTCACCCGGGTCGACGACCTCTCGCCCTGAGCCCGGGCGACCGAAAGTGTCCTGGCGGCGGTTGTGGAAGTCTGTAGCAGGATGGTCCGCTGCTCTCGAGTCGTTTCCCACCGCCCCATGCGACGCATGTCGCTCCGCCACACAGCTGCGTTCCTGTTGGCCGCGCTCGCCGCGGTTGCGGCGTCGTGCCGGTCGGGAGGAGCGCGCGGTCCGGAGGTCGGCGCCGACGCGATCGTGGAGGGGCTGGCACCGCCCACCGTGCACGCCGACACGACCGACGAGCCGTTCACCGTGTCGATCAACCGCGCGCACTGGACACCGCGCCCACGCCCGAGCGCCGAGCGCAACTTCTGGCGTGACGTCTCGGTGCTGGACATGCCGAGCGCCGAGCGGGACGCACGCACCATGGACGAGAAAACCTTCGTGCTGGCGCTGCGGACGCTGATGTCGAGCGATCCGGACGGGGCGGCGGTGGCGTTCAGCGCGCTGCACGCCAACGCGGTGGACCCGACGGTGCGGGCGCGGGCGCGGGTGGGGCTCACGATGGCGCTGTCGTGGCGGTCGGACTGGCGGGCACTGTCGCGGATCGCTGTCGATCGCGACAGCGCGGAGTCGCCGGACGATCCCGTCGTGCGTCAGGCCGGGGTGGAGCGCTGGGCGCATGCCCTGGCCGACGCGCCGGCGGCAGAGGTATCGGTCCCGGATGAGCCGGTGGTGCTGCCGATGCGGCGCAGCGCGTTCGGCACGCCGGTCGTCACGGTGCGCATCAACGGCAAGCCGCGCGAGTTCTGGCTCGACACCGGCGCGAGCATGACGCTGCTGTCGCTCCCCGTCGCGCTCGAGGCCGGAGTGCGACTCGCCGCGCCCGACACGCTGGCGCTCGGGGTGGTGGCGGGACACATCCCGGCTCGCGCGGTGCTGATCGATTCGCTCTCGCTCGGGCCGGTGGTGGCGCGCGGGCTGAGCGCGGCGGTGGTGGAGCGCAGCGCGCTGCGGCTCGACAGGCACGAGGTGAAGGGCGTGGTGGAGAGCGTACCGATCGACGGCGTGATCGGCACCGACCTGCTGCGTCACCTCGACATCGTGCTCGACGCCGGCGAGGGCACGATCACCATCCGGCGTCCGCGTCGGGACCCGCGCGCGGTGCGCAACCTCTACTGGGTCGGCTATCCGGTGGTGCGACTCGTGACGCAGGACGGCCGGCCGATGCTGTTCGGGCTCGACACCGGCGCCGAGGGCACCTTCGTGACGACGGCACTGCTGCGGAAGCTGCCGCGCACGCCGGTCGCCCGGCGTCGCATGCGGCTCGGTGGACTGGGAGCCGGCACCGAGCGCACCGAGTGGGTGGTGCAGGAGGTCCGGCTCAGCGACGGGGATTACGGCCTCACCTTCCGCAACACCCCGGTCACCCCCGAGCGACGCTGGACGTTCGTGACCTTCGACGGCGTGATCGGGAGCGACGTGGCGCTGTCGAGCCGGATGCACCTGGACTTCGCGAACGGGGTGTTCGACGTGCGGCCGCGGGAGGCGAGGAGAGAGGAGCGGTAGGCGGGATGGCACGTTGCCGGCGACGCCCGCTCGGCCACCCCGACTAGCGCCGCTGCGCTTCGCTTCTGGGCAGCCGCTCCGGCATCTCGGCCAGCACGTACGCGTACACCGCCATCACGGCCACGCAGCGCGCCACGTCCTTCGGGTCGAGCTTGTCGGGGGTGTCGGCGTTGGAGTGGTGATACCAGAAGTAGCGAGTGCCATCCACCTCCAGGCCTGCGCCCGGAACTCCCGCGGCGAGCAGCGGACCGATGTCGGCCTCACCACCGCCCTTGACCACCGAGTCGGCGCCGATGCGCGCCAGCAGCGGGGCGATCCGGCGCAGCATGGCGAGCGCCGAGTCGGTGCCGACCGCCGCGATGCCCAAGGGCCGGAAGACGCCGTTGTCCGACTCGAGCGCGAAGACATGCTTGTCGACGTCGGCGGCGTGCGCGGCGCGGTAGCCCTGCCCGCCGCGCGTGCCGTTCTCCTCGTTCGTCCAGCCCACCACGCGCACGGTGCGGCGCGGACGCAGCCCGAGCACCTTCATCAGGCGCACCGCTTCCCACGCGGCGACCACTCCGCCGGCGTCGTCCATGGCGCCCTGCCCCACGTCCCACGAGTCGATGTGGCCGCCCATCACCACGATCTCGTCGGGCAGCTCGCGGCCGCGGATCTCGGCCACCACGTTGCGGGACCGCGCGTCGGGGAGGGTCTGCGCGCTCATCACGAGGCGGACGGTCGGCGTGACGCCGCGGTCCTGCAGGCGGTGCAGGAGCATCGCGTCTTCCACCGCGATCGCCGCGGCGGGGATCCGCGCGGCGGCGGTGTCGTAGCGCATCGAGCCGGTGTGCGGCGAGTCCATGGAGAACGACGCCACCGAGCGGAGGAGCATGGCGAGCGCGCCGACCTTCGCCGCCGCGCTCGCGCCGCCGCCGCGGTACGCTACCGTCTGCCGGTATTCGGTGAACGGCACGTCGAACACCACGATCCTGCCGCGCGCATCGGCGGCGTGGCGCGCGAGGTCGTCGAGGCTCGTGACCACGAGCACGGGCGCCGTGATGCCAGCGGCGGGGGTGGCGATGCTGCCGCCGAGGCCGAGCATGGTCATCGGCTTGCGTCGGGGCGTCACCAGCTCCGCCGACTCCGCGCCGCGCACCCAGTGCGGTACCATCACCGGCTCGCCCCGCACGTTCTCCAGCCCATCGGCGCGCATACGCGCGAGCGTCCAGTCGATCGTGCGCTCGAGTGCCTCCGAGCCGCTGATGCGGCTGCCGAAGGTGTCGGTGAGCTCGGCGATTCGATTCCAGGCCGCGCTGTCCTTCGTCGCGGCGTCGATCAGACGGTCGGCAGCGGCGCGGTAGGTGGCGGCGTTCTGCGCCGAGGCATGCCCGGGGCGAAGGAACGCGGCGAGGAGGAGCGCAGCGGCGGCGTGTCGAGTGAGCGATCGCATCGGCTTCGTGGTAGGGGAGCGTCAAAGATGACGCTGTGTCAGCGCTTCTGCAGTTCCCGCGTGAGGAACTGCACGAGCACCGCGTACGCGAGCTGCCCGCCGGGCCCCGCCGATACCATGTCGAACCCGTGCTCGCCCCAGGGCACCTCCACCTGCACCACGCGCACGCCGGCGGCGCGGAGGGCGCGCGCGGCACCGCGATTGAAGTCGGGCTTCACGGCGTGGTCGGCGTCGCCGTACATCAGCAGCACCGGCGGCAGGCCGGGCCGTACCCACGACGACGGCGATGCGTCGTGATATCGCGCCGGCTGCTGCTGGGGGGTACCGGCCAGGAAGTCGCGCAGCACGGCGCGGACGTCGAGCGGGTCAGGTGCCGGCAGGTCGCGATAGCCCTGCACCAGATCGAACGGCGCGTAGATGGCGACGACGGCGCGGAGGGGTACGTCGCCGCCGGGCGCGAAGGCGGCGAGCTCCGCGAGGTGTCCGCCGGCGGAGCGGCCGAGGACCGCCAGGCGCGTGCGATCGATCCCCCACGCCGCCGACGAATCGCGAACAAGGGCGAGCGAGCGGCGGACGTCCTCGAGCTGGGCGGGATATTCCGCGCGCGGTGCGTGGCGATAGTCGATCGCCGCGACGGTGAATCCCGCCGACGCGAGGGCGCGGCTCATCGGAGCCGCCTGGGCCGCGTCACCCGTTCGCCAGGCGCCGCCGTAGATCACTACCACCGCGGGACGCGCGCCGGCGCTGTCGCCGCGGAAGAGGCGCAGGGTGAGCGGCGTGCCATCGGCTGCCGGGTACGATATCGCGCGCTCGCGCACGGTGCCCGACGTGGGAAGTCCGCGAAGCATGCGCGCAAGCGAGAAGTGCGGCACCTCG
>JBBQYZ010000313.1:0-4823 GCA_038208205.1 Gemmatimonadales bacterium
CGCGTGGCAGACGATCAACAAGGTCATGGCTCCCAGGGATGCGCGGTTCGCGAAGCGATTCCTCGTTGTAGCGCCCGGCGTCACGATCAAGGACCGGCTTGGAGTCCTGCACCCGGAGCGCGAGGACAACTACTACCGCGAGCGCGACCTGGTCCCCACCGAGCTCTGGGACGCACTGCTGCAGGCGCAGATCGAGGTCATGAACTATCACGCGTTCCTGCCGCGCGACGCGACGGAGATCAAAGGCGTCGCTAGCAACACGCGGAAGCTGCTGCGCGGCGACAAGCCCGAAGCAGCGGACGCGTTTCGCGAGACGCCGGAACTGGTCGCTGCGCGGATCCTGCGCTCATTCGGCAGCGGCAAGGGCGAGATCGTAGTGCTCAACGACGAGGCGCACCACTGCTACCAGGACAAGCTCGCCGCGCATCCCGACGAGGACGCCGAGAGAGAGGACGAGGAGCGCAACCGCGAGGCTCGGGTCTGGTTTCGCGGGCTCAGCGACCTGCGGCGCAAGGCCGGCATCAAGACCGTGTACGACCTGTCGGCGACGCCTTACTACCTGAAGGGCTCTGGCTACAACGAGGGCTTCATCTTCCCGTGGGTGGTCAGCGACTTCTCGCTGATGGACGCGATCGAGTCGGGGATCGTCAAGGTGCCGCGCGTGCCGGTCGACGACGACGCCGCCGGCCGCGAGGTCGTGTACCTGAACCTGTGGGACAACATCCAGCCGCCGCTACCGCGCCGCAAGGTCAAGGATCTCGACATAGGTCCCCAGGGCTGGGTGCTGCCGGAGACCCTCGAGGGAGCGCTGCGCAGCCTGTATCGCAGCTACGAGACCAACCACGCGCGATATGAGCTGGAGCTGGCGGCGGAGGGCGAGCCGCCGCCGGTGCTGATCGTCGTGTGCCCAAACACGGTCGTGTCCAAGCTTGTGTTCGAGTGGATCGGCGGTCGCGACGTCGAGCGGGCGGACGGCACGAGTCAGATGGCCGCCGGCAACCTGCCTCTGTTGAGCAACGTCAGCGACGGCCAGTGGGCCACGCAGCGCACGATCCTGGTCGACTCGGTCCAATTGGAGTCGGGCGAACCGCTCGGCGCCGACTTCCGCAAGGACGCTGCGCACGAGATCGAGGCGTTCAAGCACTCCTACCGACTGCGCAATCCCGGCGCGGATGTCGACAAGCTCACCGACGCCGACCTGCTGCGCGAGGCGATGAACACGATCGGCAAGAAGGGCAAGCTCGGCGAGCAGATCCGGTGCGTCGTGTCGGTCGCGATGCTCACCGAGGGCTGGGACGCCAACACCGTCACCCACATCCTCGGCATCCGCCCGTTTCGCAGCCAACTGCTCTGCGAGCAAGTCGTCGGACGCGGGCTCCGCCGGCGGAGCTACGCCGTCAACGAGGACGGTCATTTCGAGCCCGAATACGCCGAGATCTACGGAGTGCCGTTCGCCTTCATCCCAAGCGACCGGCCGGTCAAGCCGCCCAAGCTGCCACGCCCCGCCATCGAGGTCCGTGCCCTGCCCGAGCGCTGGGAGCTCGCAATTCGCTTCCCGAAGCTGGACGGGTACCGCGTCGAGCTACCCGACGAGCCGCTGCACGCCGACTTCGACGAGGATTCCGCGCTGCACCTCGACCACAACGACGTCGCCCTGTGGGTCAAGAGCGGCGGCGTCGTCGGCGCCGCACAGGAGGTCGACCTCGATGACATCCGCGACGCCCGCCCACAGCGCATCGCGTTTCTGCTCGCTAAGACGCTCCTCGAGCGCGACGAGTTCTTCGCTGCGCTCGCCGGAGACGAGCGCCCATGGCTGTTCCCGCAGCTGGTAGCGATCTGCCGGCGCTGGCTCGATGAGTGCGTCACGACCGACGACGGCGTCACCAAAGGGCACCTGCTGCTGACCCAGGCGTGCGCGCGAGCGGCGGAAAAGCTCTTCAACTCAATCGTGCGGTACCCGGGCAGCCGCGCGCCCTTGTTGATGCCGATCATCCGCCGCTTCGACCGCGAGGGATCGACAGACGAAGTCCGCTACCTCACCCGCAAAGTCGTCATGGACCCGCCTCCCGTCAAGTCACACCTCAACCACGTCGTGCTCGACGGTCTGCGCGGCAACTCCTGGGAGGAGGGGCTGGCGCAGCTGCTGGAGGCCGACGACGGCGTCGCCGCCTACGTGAAGAACGAGCGCCTCGACTTCACGATCCCCTATCTCCACGAGGGCCGCACGCACCAGTACGTGCCCGACTTCCTCGTCCGCCTCGCGCCCGCCGCGGACGACATCGAGCGCACCCTGATCATCGAGGTGTCCGGCAGCCAGAAGTCGCCCGGCCCCACGATCGCCAAGGCGACCACGGCGCGCGACCAATGGTGCGCCGCGGTCAACAACTGGGGCGAGTTCGGGCAATGGGGCTACATCGAGGTCGGCAAGCCCGCCGATGCTGCTGCGCGCGTGAGCAACGCCATCGATCGCCTGTACAGCTCCGACCGAGAGCTGCTCGGCATCGCAACCTGACCATGGCAACCCGTAAGACCACGAAGCACACGCCCGTCGAGTCGATCACGCACGACGACAAGCGCGCCAACCTCCCGACCGCCGACGCGCACGACTTCGTGGCGCCCGAGGTCGAGCAGCCGATCCCGGTGCGCTATCCGCGCGACCCGAGCCTCGATCCGCAGCTCGTGTGGAAGGGCAAGGACAAGCTCGACGGCGAGGACCTCGTCGCCGATGCGCCGCCTATCTACATTCAGGAGAAGATCGACCCGCGCGTCCTGATCGAGAACCTGCGCGACACGGCAGCGCGTCCCGAGGACGAACCCGAGCTGACTTTGTTCGAATCCTTCGACGGCCTCGAGGGGCTCGACGCCGTGGAGTTCTACCAGCACGACGCCAATTGGTCGAACCGGATGATCCTCGGCGACTCGCTCAATGTCATGGCGAGCCTCGCAGAGCGCGAAGCGCTGCGCGGCAAGGTGCAGATGATCTACATCGACCCGCCCTACGGGATCAAGTTCAACAGCAATTGGCAGGTCTCGACCCGCAGTCGCGAGGTCAAGGATGGCAAGCTCGTCGACGCCTCCCGGGAGGTGGAGCAGATCAAAGCGTTCCGCGACACCTGGGAACTCGGCACTCATTCCTATCTCGCGTACCTGCGTGATCGCTTGGTGCTTGCAAGGGATCTGCTCACCGATAGCGGCTCCGTGTTTGTGCAGATCGGAGACGAGAATGTCCATCTCGTTCGCACACTCATGGATGAGGTCTTCGGCAGTGAGAACTTCTGCTCCCAGATCACATTTCGTAAGACCGGAGGCACAACAGGAGCGTTCCTTCCGGGCACGGCAGACTTCATCGTTTGGTACGCACGAGACGTCGAGAACCTGAAGTACAAGAGTGTCTACTCGCTTAAGGCAGACGATCCCGCAGAGAGTCAGGGCTACGATCTGATTGAAACCGCGTCGGGTGAAATTCGCCGCTTGACCTCAGACGAGCGCCAGATGGCGCTCTCTGACCGTCCTGGGCGTGCGCTCCAGCTCACGACGCTTACGTCGCCTCGCGTTAGGGCGGGAAGAACGGGCTATTTCCCGATTGAGGTTGACGGGTCCTCCTACCTCCCGACGGCTGGCGAATGGAAGACCCACCGAGCGGGCATCGAGCGGCTCAACCTCTCGCGGCGGATACGCGTGGCCGGAAGAACCCCGCGCTACGTGAGGTACTTCGATGACTTCCCGGCAGTAGCCCTTACCAACACCTGGATGGATCTGGGTGGGGCGAGCAAGCCCATCTACGTCGTTCAGACGAACAGCAGGCTCGTCGAGCGCTGTCTCCTCATGACAACGGACCCAGGCGATCTCGTCCTGGATCCCACGTGCGGCTCGGGCACGAGTGCCTCGGTTGCCGAGCAGTGGGGGCGGCGCTGGATCACCATCGACACGTCGCGCGTTGCGCTCGCGCTCGCACGCCAGCGACTGATGGGAGCGCGATTCCCCTACTACCTGCTCGCAGATTCGGTCGAAGGCCGCGCGAAAGAGAGCGAGGTGTCAGGCACCCCGCTGCCAGCCACCGGCGTGACGAACGACATCCGCCACGGATTGGTCTACGAACGCGTGCCCCACATCATGCTGAAGTCGATCGCCAACAACCCTGACATTAAGGAGGGCATGAGTCAGGGCGAGATCGACGCCGCGATCCGTCACCACGCCAACTTCGAGCTGCTCTACGACCGGCCCTACGAGGATAAGAGTAGGGTCCGGGTCGCTGGCCCGCTCACCGTCGAGGGCCTCTCGCCACACCGCTCTCTGGGCTTCGCCGGAGGCGCTGTCGATGAGGCCGGCGCTGTGAACGACGAGGCCGTCTCGGATGCATCGGATGGTGACGCGTCGTTTGAGCAGACCATCCTTGCGAATCTCCGGGCCGCCGGTATCCAGAACGGCTGGAAAGGGGAGCGCCTGGCGTTCGACACGGTCGAGACGTACGCCGGCGCCTACATCCAGGCGGTGGGCGAGCGCGAGGACCCCGCGGACGGCTCGCCGCGGCGCGTCGGGGTAACGGTTGGGCCGCAGTACGGCACCGTCGGGCCGCCATTCATCAAGGACGCCGCGCGCGAGGCGAACCGCGACGGCGACCTCGACCTGCTGTGCATCCTGGCGTTCGCCTTCGACCCCAGCGTGCTCGGCACCGGCGACGGCTATGTGGCGTCCGAAGACGGGTTCGCCGAGGTCGCCGCGGAGCGAAGGTTGGGGCGCGTGCCGGTCCTTCTCGTGCGGATGAACGCCGACCTTGTGATGGGCGAAGAACTGAAGAAGACCGGCGCCGGCAACCTCTTCAC
>JBBQYZ010000314.1:0-4822 GCA_038208205.1 Gemmatimonadales bacterium
GTTCCGGCGGTTTATTCGGCGTCGGTTTCGGGCAGGGGAGGCAACAGTATGGATTTCTCCCCTTTCCCTACAGCGACTTCATCGCGAGCAACATCGGTGAGGAGTGGGGCTTCGTCGGCCTGACGGCGATCACCGTCGCCTTTGCCGCGTACGCGTTGCTCGGCTTCCGCATCGCGCGCCACGCGCGCTCACCGTTTCTGCAGCTCGTGGCTGTCGGGCTGACCTTCGTCACCGTCATCACGGCGTACCTGCACGTCGGCGTCGTCGTCGGACTGCTGCCGACGACCGGGCTCACGCTGCCATTCGTGTCCTACGGGCGATCGAACATCGTGCTCACGATGTTCCTCACCGGCATCCTCGTGAACATCGGCAGCACGCGCGAGCGCGTCATCGGCGGCGGCGCGACGGACCCACTGGCTTCCCCCTGACGATGACATCCGACCGCACCACAGTGCTCTTCGCCGGTGGCGGCACAGGAGGCCACCTCTATCCCGGCCTGGCGATCGCGCGCACGCTCGTGCGGCTCGACCCGACGGTGCAGCCGTATTTCATCGGTGCGTTGCGCGGGATCGAGCGGACGGTGCTTCCCGGCACCGAGTTCCCGCATCTGCTGCTCGACCTCCATCCCCTGTACCGCACCAAGCCGTGGCAGAACTGGCGCACGCTCCGGGGCGCGGTGGGGGCATGGCGCGCCGTCGGCGCGCTCGCCGCCAGGGAGCGCCCGCGGCTCGTCGTCGGCACCGGCGGATATGCAGCGGGCGTGGCGCTCGCCTACGCGGCGATGCACGGCATCACCGTAGTGCAGCAGGCCGGCGACAGCTACCCCGGCCTCACCGCGCGCGCGTTCCGGCGCTGGACTCGTGAGTACTATCTCGCCTTTCCCGAGGCGGGCCGTGTGATCGGCGGCGCACCGTCACAGCACATCGACACCGGCGCGCCGATCGAACCGCCGCCGCGCCCTCGTCCCGACCGCGCCCTGGCCCGCGGCACCTGGGGATTCCCCGCTCATGGTGGGCAGGTGCTGCTCGTGTATGGCGGGAGCCAGGGCTCGCGCGCCATGAACCTCGTGGTCGCCGAGTGGGTCAAGCGCGGCTTGCCGGACGACCTGTACCTGATCTGGATGACGGGCAGGGCGAGCTACTCGGAGTTCGCCGCCCTCGACGGCGGCCGCGTGCGCGTGCGCGAGTACCTCTCACCGATCGCCGATGCATACGCCGCCTCCGACGTCGCCCTCGTGCGCGCGGGCGCCATGACGACGGCAGAATTGTTCGCCTGGGGCATCCCCGCCGTGCTCGTTCCACTGCCGACGGCAGCGGCCGACCACCAGTCGGTGAATGCACGCGTGCTCGCCGCCGCCGGTGCGGCGATCACTCTGCCGCAGGCGGAGCTGACGACCGACCGGCTCGATGCGACGATGCGGACGTTGCTGCACGACCCGGCGGCGATGCGCAGGCTGGCCGAAGGCGCGGTGGCGCGTGCCCGTCCCGACGCTGCCGTGGTGATCGCGCGGCGGATCCTGACCCTGCTGGGGAAGGGGTCCGACGGTCCTGCGATGTGAGAGGTGGACCGCTCGACTGTTCGACTCGTCGCCCGCTATATTCCGCGCCGATGACGTTTCCGACTCTCCTCGGCTCGGCCGACCCGCGCCCGATCCACTTCGTCGGCATCGCCGGGGCGGGGATGAGCGCGCTCGCCGAACTCTTCACGTTGCGGGGCGCGCTCGTGACGGGCTGCGACGCCCAGCCCGAGAACGCGCCGGATCTCGCGCGGCGCGGCATCGCCGTACAACATGGTCACGACCCCGCGCATGTCGACGGCGCGCGGGCGCTCGTGGTGACCTCGGCGATGCCGAAGGACCACCCCGAGCTGCGCCGCGCCAGAGCTCTCGGCATGCCCGTGATCCGCCGCGCGGAGGCCCTGGGCGAGGCCACGGCCGGCGCGATGCTGGTGGGCGTCGCGGGAACGCACGGAAAGTCGACGACCACGGTGCTCACCACGGAGGCACTCGCGGCGGCGGGTCTCGAGCCCACCGGCTACGTGGGCGCGCGCGTGACGGCCTGGGGCGGCAACCTGCGCGCCGGCGACGGAGCGCGCATCGTCGTGGAAGCCGACGAGTACGACCGGTCCTTCCTCGCCTTGCAGCCCACAGTGGCCGTGGTGACGAACCTCGAGGCGGATCACATGGACATCTACGCCGACCTCGACGACTTGCGTCGCACCTTCGCCCAGTTCGTGGCGCGCGCGCGTTACGCCGTCCTGTGCGCCGACGACGAGGAGGCGAACCGCATTCCCACCCCGTCGACGGCTGAGGTCATTCGCTATGGCCTGGCATCACCTGATGCGCGATTGCGCGCCGCCGCGCTGCGCCGCGAGGGACTCGGCACTCGGTTCGACGTCGTTTACGACCAGAAGCCTGCCGGCGAGGTGGTGGTCAACATGCCGGGCGAGCACAATGTGCGAAACGCCCTCGCGGCGCTCGGCGTCGGCCTGGGGCTGGGCGCTACGGTACAGCAGATGGCGCCTGGCATCGCCGGCTTTCGTGGCGTGGAGCGACGCTTTCAATTGCTCGGAGACGCCGCCGGCGCGATGATCGTGGACGATTATGCGCATCATCCCACCGAGGTGCGTGCGACCGTGCAGGCGGCGCGCGCCGCGGCGCCGGATCGTCGGCTCGTCGTCGCCTTCCAGCCGCACCTGTTCTCGCGGACGCGCGATCTGGCGCGCGAGTTCGGCGAGGCCCTCGCAGCGGTCGACGCGGTGTACCTGCTCGACATCTACCCATCGCGCGAGAAGCCGATGCCCGGCATCACGAGTGACCTGATCGCCGACGCCATGCGCGCGCTCGGCCGACCCCCGGTCTGGCAGGGTGGGCGCGATGCGCTCGTCGCAGCGCTCCGGCCCGCGGTGCGCGCGAACGACCTCGTGATCACGATGGGCGCTGGCGACGTGACGCGCTGCGCCGCCGAACTGCTCGCCGCCTTAGGATCATCGCGCCGGTGAGCCCTCCGGTCGAGGGCGACGCGGCGATCGCCGAGGGCGCGAAGCGCCCGCAGTGGAGATTGGCGCTCGGGGGGCTCGTGCTCGCCCTGCTGCTCGCGAGCCCACTGTGGGGCCCTCGCTCCCTCGCGCACCTCGCCTTCTTCCGCGTGCGAAAGATCGAACTGCTCGGCGTGCGGTATACGCCGCCGGCGGAAGTGCTCTCACGCCTCAAGGTGGATACGACGCGCAGCGTATGGGATCCGGTGGAGCCGCTCGCGGCGCGCGTCGCCGCGCACCCGCAGGTGGCGTCCGCCGTGGTTACTCGGAAGCTGCCCGGCACACTCGTCGTGGACATCGTCGAGCGGCGCCCCGTGGCGCTCGTGACCGTCAGCGGCGTGCTCCGCGCGATAGACGAGCGCGGCGTACGCCTCCCGCTCGACCCGGTACGCACCCCGGTCGACGCCCCGGTGGTGGTTGCCGCGCCGCGCGACACCGCGGTGTATCATTTACTCGGCGCGATGCAGCGTGACGCGCCGCAGCTGTATGCGCGTGTCAGCTCGCTCCGATCGCTCGGGACTGGCGAGCTCGTGTTCCAGCTAGCAGATCTCTCCGTGCGCACCATGACGAGCGTAACCCTCGCCCGTCTGGGCGACATCGACCCCGTCGAGCGCGACCTCGCGCGCCGCCGGCTCCGCCCCGCCGAGCTCGACCTCCGCTACCGCGACCAAGTGATCGCCAGACTGCCATGAACACCGACCGCCTCGTCGCGGGCCTCGACATCGGATCCGCCAAGACGACCGCCATCATCGCCGAGGTCGTGGGTGACGCGCGGCGCCCGTCGATCAAGGTGCTCGGCGTCGGACAGGCGCGCACCACCGGCATGCGGCGCGGCGTCGTCTCGGACATCGAGGAGACGACACGCTCCATCCGCAAAGCGCTGCAGGATGCCGAGCGCATGGCCGGCGCGCAGATCACCGACGTGTACACCGGCATCGCCGGCGAGCACGTGCGCGCGATGACCTCCAAGGGAATCGTCGCCGTCAGCAACGATGAGATCGCGAAGTCCGACGTCGACCGTGCCAACGAGGTGGCGCGCGCGCAGTCCATCCCGCAGGACCGCGAGCTGCTGCACGCGATCCCGCAGGAATACACGGTGGACAAGGACACCGGCATCCGCGACCCGATCGGGATGAGCGGCACTCGGCTCGAGACCGAGATGTACCTGGTCACGATCGGCAGCTCGCCGGCGGTCAATCTGCGCAAGAGTGTGGAGCGCGCGGGCTACAAGGTGCGTGAGCTCGTGCTCGAGCCGCTCGCGAGCGCGCTCGCGGTGCTGACGGAAGACGAGAAGGAGCTCGGCGTCGCGCTCGTGGAGATGGGGGCCGGCACCACCGACCTCGCCGTCTTTCACGAGGGGAAGATCCGACACCTGGGCACCATCGCTTTCGGTGGCAACAACGTCACGAGCGACATCGTGCACGGGTTGGGCGTCACGCAGGCTGATGCCGAACGGCTGAAGGAGCAGCACGGCTGCGCCTACGAGGCGCTCGTGGACCCGAGCGAGATCATCCAGCTGCCGAGCACCGTGGCCCAGGGCGATCGTCAGATTCCGCGCGAGCTGCTGGCGCACATCATCCACCAGCGCATGGATGAGATCTTCGATCTCGTCCAGCGCGAGGTATCCACGGCCGGCTTCGCGGGGAAGCTGAGCGCCGGCGTGGTGATCACCGGCGGCGCCGCGGCGATGCAGGGCGCCGCCGAGTTGGCGAGCGATGTCTTCGGCACCGGAGTGCGGGTGGGCACGACGTCGGAGCAGGTGGGAGGGCTGAGCGATTCTGTTGAC
>JBBQYZ010000315.1:0-4818 GCA_038208205.1 Gemmatimonadales bacterium
CGCACGATCTCGGTCTGCGTGAGTGCCGCTGTATCGCCCATCGCAAGACGCAGTTGCATGCCGACCAGATCGAGTCCGGTCAGCATTTCCGTCACCGGATGTTCCACCTGGATGCGCGTGTTCATCTCGAGGAAATAGAACGCCCCCGAGGCGTCGAGCAGGAACTCGCAGGTGCCGGCGTTCACGTAACCAGCCTGCGTCGCGGCCGCGACCGCGGCCGCGCCCATCCTGGCGCGCAGCTCCGGCGTCACCGCCACGCTCGGCGCTTCCTCGATCATCTTCTGATGACGGCGCTGCACTGAGCACTCGCGCTCCCCGAGATGCAGCATCGTCCCGTGCCGATCGCCGAGTATCTGGATCTCGACGTGGCGCGGACCGATGATGTACTTCTCGACGTAGACCGCGTCGTCGCCGAAGGCATTCTTGGCCTCGCGCTGTGCGGCCTGCAGCGCCGCGGCGAGTGCTCCGCGCTCGTGGACCACCCGCATTCCCTTGCCGCCTCCGCCGGCGGCCGCCTTCAGAAGCACCGGATACCCGAACCGCTCCGCGACTTCCACCGCTTCATCGACGCTCTGAAGCGCGGACGTCGTGCCCGGCACGACCGGGGTGCCCGCGGCGATCGCGAGCTGGCGCGCCGCCGTCTTGCTTCCCATCGCCGCGATGGCTTCCGCGGGGGGACCCACCCACACGATTCCCTCGTCGCGCACTGCGCGCGCGAACCACTCGCGCTCCGACAGAAAGCCGTAGCCCGGATGTATCGCCTCGGCTCCCGTGCGTCGAGCCGCGGCGATGATCGCATCGCCCCGAAGGTAGGATTCGCTCGACGGCGCCGGCCCCAGCAACACCGCCTCGTCGGCTTCGCGAACATGCGGCGCGCGCGCGTCGGCCTCGGAGTAGACGGCGACGCTCTTCACTCCCAGCTCGCGACAGGCACGGATGATCCGCAGGGCGATCTCGCCGCGATTCGCGACCAGGACCTTGGAGAACATCAGAGGGGGATGTTGCCGTGCTTCTTCGGTGGGTTACGATCGCGCTTCGTGCGGAGCGTCTCGAGCGCATCGATCAGGCGCGGACGCGTGTCACGCGGGTCGATGATGTCGTCGAGGTATCCGCGTCCCGCTGCCACGTACGGGTGCGCGAACTTTTCCCGGTATTCGTTGATCCGCGCGTCGGTCGCCGCCGTAGGGTCGTCGCTCTCGGCGATCTCCTTGCGGAACAAGATTTCGACCGCGCCTTTCGGTCCCATCACCGCGATCTCCGCGGTGGGCCAGGCGAGATTGAGGTCGCCGCGAATGTGCTTGGAGCTCATCACATCGTAGGCGCCGCCGTACGCCTTGCGCGTGATGACGGTCAGCTTCGGCACCGTGGCCTCGCAGTACGCATAGAGCAGCTTGGCACCGTGCCTGATGATTCCGTTGTGCTCCTGGGCAACCCCCGGGAGAAATCCGGGGACGTCCTCCAGCGTCACGATCGGGATGTTGAAGGCGTCGCAGAAGCGGATGAAGCGCGCCGCCTTGATCGAAGCGTTGATGTCGAGCACGCCGGCGAGCATCGCCGGCTGGTTCGCGACGATGCCCACGCTGAACCCGCCGAGGTGGGCGTAGCCGCAGAGGATGTTCTCGGCGAACTCCTGCTGTACTTCATAGAACCGCCCGTCGTCGACGATCCGGCGGATGACCTCGCGCATGTCGTACGGCTTGTTCGGATTGTCGGGCACGACGTCGAGCAGAGCTTCGTCACGCCGGTCGCGCGGATCGGTCCCGCGTCCGCGCGGCGGGTCGTCGACGTTGTTGCTGGGGATGAACTGGAACAGGTCGCGGATGGCCTGCAGACACGCTGGCTCGGAGTCGTGGGCGAAGTGCGCCACGCCGGACAGCTGGTTGTGCGTGTCGGCGCCCCCCAGCTCCTCCATCGTCACGTCCTCGTGAGTGACCGTCTTCACCACGTTCGGCCCGGTCACGAACATGTAGCTGGACTTCCGCACCATGTAGGTGAAATCCGTGATCGCCGGCGAGTACACCGCGCCTCCCGCACAGGGTCCGAGGACCGCGCTGATCTGCGGCACCACTCCGCTGGCCATCGTGTTCCGGAGGAAGATCTCGGCGTATCCTCCGAGCGATACCACGCCCTCCTGGATCCGCGCACCGCCAGAGTCGTTGAGACCGATCACCGGCGCTCCGTTTCTCATCGCCAGATCCATCACCTTGCAGATCTTTTCGGCGAACGCCTCGCTGAGCGAGCCACCGAACACGGTGAAGTCCTGCGAGAACACGTAAACGAGACGGCCATCGATGCGACCATAGCCGGTCACCACGCCGTCGCCGTAGATCCGCTGCTCCTCGAGCCCGAAGTCGTGGGAGCGGTGAACGACGAACCGGTCCAGCTCCACGAAGCTGCCCTGGTCGAGCAGGAGGTCGAGGCGCTCCCGCGCCGACAATTTGCCTTTGGCGTGCTGTGCCTGCAGCCGCGCCGCGCCACCGCCCTGCTCCGCCTCGGCGGCTCGGCGCTCGAGGAGCTCGAGCTTGTCTCGCATCGTCATGGGTGGGCAAGCTAGCGGTCGCGCCGAACGGGAACCAGCACGGTGGCGGGCTTACGAGACTCCGCCGTGACAGCGCGGGAACCGTTGCGCGAGCAGTCGGAGCAGCGCGGACGCATCCGTCGGGGCGCCGCGAACGGTGATGTAGCCGTCGGGACGGATCAGATAGATCGCGCCGCGGGATCCGCCGTAGCGGCGGTGTGCCGCGCCGCCACCGGACAGCAGTACCTCGTGCATCAAGGCCTCGTATGCGCTGGCGATCTCCGCGCCGAGCGCACGCATCGCCGCGTCGTCGGGGGCCCCTTCGAAGAGGAGGAGAGTATGCCTCGCTCCGTGCAGCAGCGTGTGAAGTCGCCTTCCGTCTCCGAGGTCGACGTCGGGCGCACGGTCGCCACTGCGAGGGGCGCGCCAGCCGCGTGCGGCAGCTCCAGGCCCGTCGACACTGAGCTCGCTGTGTCGGTAGCTGATGTTCGTCTGTGAGACGAATCGCGCCAGCTTTCGCCCCAACAGCGACGACGAAAGGACACGGGTGGCAAGTGTCGGCACAACCCGACGCACGGCGCGGCCGATTTGGCCGCCGCCAGCGAGCGCGCCGAACAATCGGTCAGTTCCCTCCAGAAGAACCTGCCCGATGCGGCGCCGCTCGGCGCCGTAGCTGTCGAGGGGCGGCCGAACGGCGCGGTCGATGACGCGCGGCCTGCAGCCTGCGCGCGCGAGGACGGCCGCGAGGGTGAGCTCGGTGGGTCCTGCTCCGACCACGAGGACGTCTTCCATGTCCCGCTCGCGATCGAGGGTCTCCCATGCTACGTCGGGCCGTGGCCAGCATCGAGGCCTGCAAGGCCAACGAGCCCGCCCGGACGCGTCCGGGCGGGCTCGTTGGCGCTTCCAGTACGAACTCGGTGTTACTCGTCGACCACGGCGTCCATCGGCGCGTCGATCACGTCGCCGTCCTCGGTATGAATCTTGGACGGAGTCTCGGGCCGCGGCGGCTGCTCCTCGGGAATGTTCACCACGCTGAGCACGATGCGTCGGTGGATCGGGTCGACCTCGAGCACGCGCGTGTCGAGATTCATTCTCTCATAGACCACATCCGCCGGGCTGTCGACGGTACCGTTCTGGCCGAGCTGCGAGATCGGAACGAAGCCCTCGATGTCGTTGCCGATGTCGACGACGACCCCCTTGTCCATCAGGCGGACGACCGTCGACCGCATCTCGGTGCCAACCGGATAGGTCTCGCCGATGCGCAGCCACGGATCTTCCTCGGCCTGCTTGAGGCCGAGGCTGATGCGCTTGTTCTCGCTGTCGATGTTGAGGATCACCACGTCCACCGCATCGCCCTTCTTCACCACTTCCGACGGATGCTGGACGCGCTTCGTCCAGCTCATGTCGGAGATGTGAATGAGTCCGTCGATACCCGGTTCGATCTCGACGAAGGCGCCGAAGCTCGTCAGGTTGCGAACCTTGCCGTTGATCCGCGTACCGACGGGGTACTTGAGGGGCAGCACGACCCAGGGATCCTGCTCCGTCTGCTTCATGCCGAGCGAGATCTTCTCCTCGTTCGGATCGACCTTGAGCACCACGGCCTCGATCGTCTCGCCGATGCTGACGAGCTTCGACGGGTGCCGGACATTGCGCGTCCAACTCATCTCCGAGATGTGCACCAGTCCTTCGATGCCCGGCTCGAGCTCGATGAAGGCGCCGTAGTTCGTGATGCTGACGACCTTGCCCTGGACGCGCGTGCCGACCGGATACTTCTCGGCGACGTCCTTCCAGGGGTAGCTCTGCAGCTGCTTGAGGCCGAGCGAGATGCGCTCTCGCTGCCAGTCGATGTCCAGCACCTTCACCTCGAGCTCGGCGCCAATCGCCACCATCTCCGACGGATGCGAGATGCGCCCCCACGACATGTCGGTGATGTGCAGCAGGCCGTCCACGCCGCCGAGGTCGATGAAGGCCCCGAAGTCGGTGATGTTCTTGACGACGCCCTTCCTGATCTGGTCCTTCTCGAGCTCCTTCATCAGCTTTTCGCGCTTGCCAGCCCGCTCGTTCTCGAGGATCACTCGGCGCGAGACGACGATGTTGCGGCGGCGCTTGTTCAGCTTGATGATCTTGAACTCGAACTTCTGCCCGAGGAGCTCGTCGATGTTCGGCACGCGACGCAGAGCGATCTGCGAGCCGGGGAGGAACGCGTCGACGCCCATGAGGTCGACGACCACGCCACCCTTTATCTTCTTGACGAGCGTCCCTTCCACCGGCTGCTCGTTCTCGTAGGCGAGACGGATGCG
>JBBQYZ010000316.1:0-4799 GCA_038208205.1 Gemmatimonadales bacterium
CGTACAGGACCACGAGCACGCTCGAGGCGGGCAGCCCGGACTCGGACAGGATGAAGTACCGCGCCGGCTCGGCCCCGCTCCGCGCCGGCGTGATCGCCGCGCCGAAGTCGCCGCCCAGGCAGGTGCGCGCCGCGGTGCCGAGCCGGAGCCGGATGCCGGCGGCGCGCGCGCTCCACCGAATCTTGAGCGCGCGGGCGAGCACCTCGACGATCACCGCCAGGCCGGCCAGCAAGTGCGCCTCGGGAGGCAGCGCCAGCGAGCTGCCCTGCTGCGACCAGCCCACGATCATGTAGATCGAGACTCCGATCGTGGCGGCGAAGGAGAGCGCAGTCAGCAGCCAGCGCATGGGGGTCATCTGGCGAACGGCCTCGGCATCGACCCAAGCTACAATCGTCGCCCACGACATGCACCACGCCATCGGCGAAGAAATTGCGCCTCGCGGCGTCATGAGCCGACACGATTTCACCGCGAGCGCGCGACGTACGGTCCGCGTGCCCGGCGGGCAGCAGCAGACGCTCGACCTCGCGCGCGGACACGACACCGTGACCGCGCTCTGGCTCACGCCGGAAGGGACGCGACCGGGCCCGGCTGCACTCCTGCTGCACGGTTTCTCGTCGAGCAAGGAGCGAATGTCCTCGGCCGTGGGACGGGCGCTCCTCGCCCGCGGGGTGGCCTCCCTCGCGCTCGATCTTCCCTTTCACGGTGAGCGCGGCAGCACTGGGGGGCTGCCGAAGAATCCGCTCGCGATCGTCGGCGCGTGGAAGGCGGCGGTGGCCGAGGCGCGTGCTGCGGTGAGCTGGCTCGCGGGTCAGGCCGACACGGATGCAGCCCGCATCGGCATCGTTGGCTATTCCCTCGGCGGCTTCCTGGCGCTGATGTCGGCGTCGGAAGACGAGCGCATCCGCGTGGTCGCGATGGCGGCAGCGGGTGACCTGCCCGACCAGACTCCCTACGCGGCGCTCGTGCGCGGACTCGTGGATCCGCCCCGCGCGGCGCGGCGATTGGCCGGGCGTCCGCTGCTGCTCATGAACGGTCGCCACGACACGACCACGCGTCCGGTGCAGGCCGAGCGTCTGTTCGCCGCGGCACTGGAGCCCAAGTCGCTCGTCTGGTACGATGGGGGGCACTGGCCCCCGCCGAGCGCGATCGACGCCGCGGCCGAGTGGGTGGCGGCCGGGCTTGCGGCGGCGTCCCCGCCGGTTGGCCGGGGCGCCCGCCAGGCCGATTGACGCCTCCCGGCTCGGCGCCGGTGCGTGCTTGCGCGTCCGCCCGTTCGGGCCAAGGTTGTGAGCGATGGCGCCGCCGCCGCCGCCGTCGCTGCACTTCACTCAACGGATCAGCACTGTGTCAGATCTCAACGGACCCATCACCGCACGCCGCGACTTCCTCACGAAAGTCGCCGCGGCCGCCACCGTCGTCGTTGCCGGCGGTGTGTATGCTGCGCCGCTCGCGGCCGCGTCGGCGCCGTCGCACCGCAGCCACGGCGCACCCGCCTTCGACGACACGTGGACCGCGCGCGTGAGCGCGGCCAAGCACCGCGCCGTCTTCGACTCGCCGGCGATGGACGACGGGCTCGCGCTCGAGCACGCCCTCGCCTACCTCACGGGCTATCACGAGATGTTCGACACGAGCGACGACGACATGGGCGTGGTGGTGGTGATGCGCCACATGGGCACCTCGATGGCGATGGGTGACGCGCTGTGGGACAAATACGAAGTCGGGAAGTCCAGCAAGACGAAGGACCCGGCCACCGGGGCCGAGGCGCGCCGCAATCCGTTCATCACCGGCACGCCGGGGGACAAGGAGGGTGCCGTCTCGCCGAGCGCGACCCTCGCCGCGCTGCGTGGGCGGGGGGTAGTGCTGCTCGCCTGCAACCGCGCGCTGATGCACTTCGCCGCCACCGAGGCGAAGAAGCGGAAGCAGGACCTCGAGGCCACCAAGGCCGAGATGCGCGCCGGCCTCGCGCCAGGCGTGATCCTGCAACCGTCGGGGATCTACGCCAACATGCGCGCCCAGGAAGTGGGCTGCGGCTTCATCAAGTCCACCTGACGAAACCCGACGCGGCGCGCATCCCTCAGCCGTGGGTGCCGCCCGATCCGCCGCCCGAGCCCTGCGACGCGCCAGTGCCGCCGGAGCCCTTGGCTCCCGTCGAACCGTAGCCGGAATGATCCTTCTTGGCGCTGTCGGTCTTGTCCTGATCGGTGCCCGACTGGCCCTTGCCACCGTGGCCGCCCGGCATGCCGTCCTTCTCCTCGCCCGGCTTCTTATGGGAGCTGGACTGTCCGCTTCTCTTCGTCATGTCGTGCCCTCGCGATGCGGCGTGATCATTCACCGACGTGCTTGGGCGCGCGGCGTTCCGCGCGCTCGCTCGGCGACGGCGCAGAGAGCATAAGGAGTGCCGTTTCGAGTACGGCTCTCACCGCGGCCACCCCGACTGCGGCAGACCAGCCGTGATCCGCAGCGCGTTCCGATAGTAGACCTTCTTCAGCACGTCGTCGGGCAGGTCGATGCCGTAGAGCTTCCAGAATGCGTGATAGCCGCGGTAGTAGTCGAAGTAATCGTCGCGCGTCTCGAACACCCGCCAGTAGTACGGATACTCCTCCGGCTGGAACGCATCCTTGCCGAACAGGATGCGATCCTGGAACTGGACGAAGAAGTCGTGCGCGGCGCGCGGCTGCCGCCCGATGTCGTACAGCACCGCGCCTACCTCGGTGTACACGTTCGGCATCGCCGTCATGAGGCGGCCGAGCCGCCCGAGGTCGTTGGCATGCCACCCCATGTGGGCGATGACGAACGTCGTGCGCGGGTGGCGGCGCAGCAGGTTGTCCCGTTCGGTCATCAGCTGCTCGAAGCTCGGAAACTGCCCCGGCGGATAGCGACGGCCGGGAAACAGCGCCAGCTCGAGCCACCGTTCGTTGTCGTTGTCGATCGGCTGCCAGAACTCCTGCGGGTCGGCGGTGTGGATGAACACCGGGATGCGGAGCCGCGCGCACGCCTCCCAGACCGGGTCGAGCGCCGGCTCGTCGATGCGAAGCCGCGTGCCGTCGCGCTTGGTGATCGACAACCCGAACCCCTTCGAGATCTCGCCTACTCCCACCGCTCCAGCCGCCACATCGGACTCGAGTTGCGCGACGGCCCTGGGCGCCCAGTCAGGCCCCACGTCGCGAAAGTCGATCCCGGCCAGCACTCGCACGCGGTCCTTCATCATCGGCGACGCGCGAACAGCCGCGAGGGTGCGCTGCAGCGACTCGCCGGACATGTTGTTCGCGACGACCATCAGCCGCACGTTCAGGCTGTCGAGCGACGCGCCGAGCTGCGCCAGCCCGGTGCTCGATCCGACCAGCCCCTGTGGGTGCCCGTGAAAGTCGATCACGGGATACTTCGCCCGCGTCACCACGTGCGCCGGCGCAACCAGGGTGGAGTGCGGGCGGTAATCCAGGATGCTCGGCGCGGGCAGCTCGGGCGCCTGACACATCCGGGGGCGTACCTCCGTCGTGCCGGGCGGACACGATTCCCTGGGCGTGATGGTCGTGGCGCGCGCACCGCGCGGAGTGACGGGCGGCTGCTGCGCCGACGCATGCTGTGCAACGGGTAGCACGACGCTCAGTGCGGCGACGACAAACGGACTGCGCATGACGAATCCGGTAGCTCGTGTGGTTGTGCGCAGCGACGCAGGTGGATCACACTCCGGACTCATGCGGGCGACGAGATGACAACTTCGTCGCACCGGTTGCGCTCCGCCATCCCCGGTCGCCGTTCCACCGACCGCGCTCCCGCCCGCCGTGCTCGATGTGCTTGCGCAATGACCGGCGAATACGAGATTTCTCCGGCCGATGCCCACGACCAAGCCCGTTCAGGATGCCGCATCACTGCTCGCCGAGGGTATCCGCTACGAACGCGGCGGCGTCGCGGCGCGCGCCGTGGACTGCTTCACGGATGTGGCTGGCCGATGGCGCGATGATCCCGCCGCGGCGGCCGAGGCGTGGTGGCGCCTGGCGAATCAGCATCGGCTCCAGTCGCGATGGTTCGAGGCGCTCGAGGCGGCGCGCGCCGGTGCGCGGCTCGCCCGCGAGCACGGACTCGTGGACCAGGAGGCGGACGGCCTCAATATCGAAGGCGCGGTGTGGATGACGCGCGGCGACTACGGAGCGGCGCGCCCGCTGTTCGAGCGTATGCTGGAGCTGGCGCAGGACCCACGCACGCGTGCCAAGGCGCTGCAGAACCTGGGAGGCATCGCTGGCGAGGAACGCCGGTTCGACGAAGCGGAGCAGTTCTTCGTCGCGTCGCGGGTGGAATACTCGACGGCCGGCGACGCGCGCGGCGAGGCGATCTCGCTGCTCAACCTCGGCCGGCTTCAGATGGAGCGCGGCGATCTGCTGCTGGCTCGAGCGACGATCGAGGATGCCGTGAACGAGGCGCGCTCGTCGGGCGATCTCGAGATGCATGCCGCCGCCCTGCTGAATCTCGGCATGGTGTTGGGGGAGCTGGATCAGGTGGCCGACGCGGAGGAGCGCATCACCACTGCGTACGGGCAATTCACGATCGCCGACATTCCTGTACAGCGCGTCCGGTGCCTGATCCAGCTCGCGCGGTTCGCCGAGCGGCGCGCCGAGCCGGCCGTCGCGCGCACCTGTCTCACCCACGCGCTCGACGTGGCAACCGCTGCGAGCCTGCCACGCGAGATCCACCTCATCGTGGAGCAGCTCGACGGAACGGAGCGAGGAGTGTGACGAGGGACACGGGAAGGAGGTGAGCGGTGTGGGAGGGAGATGGCTGCAGCACTTCCCAGTTCCAACTTC
>JBBQYZ010000317.1:0-4798 GCA_038208205.1 Gemmatimonadales bacterium
GTAGGCGAGCCAGAGTCCGAGGAGCAGCGGCCGGCGGACGGCCCCGGTCCGCCTCACACCCGGCGGCGGCGGCGGTTATCTTCCGCCGCTATGCCGGAGTCGTCACTGTCACCCGTCGCTCTGCTGCGTGCGCATTCGCGCCACGCCCCCTGGAACGCGCGCGGCCTCGCCGCCCACGTCACCGCGCTCGTTGACGCCGCGGGGATTCGCCCGACGAACGCGTCGGCGCGCGTGGCGCCGAGCGCGAGGTCCGTGCGATTCTACGTCGCCAACGGGCTGCTCGACCGCCCTGAGGGCGCCGGCACCGCGGCGACCTACAACTACCGCCATCTTCTGCAGCTGCTCTCGATCAAGGTGCGCCAGCGCGAAGGGGCGACGCTCGACGGCATCAAGCGTTAGATGAAGGAGATCACGGGCGACGCCCTCGCGCGTCGCGTCGCCGCGTCGCTCGCGCCGGCGCTGGGCGCGGGCGCCGACCACGCGGTCCGCGACACCGACGACGAGCGGTCGGCGAGCTGGCGCCGCGTTCCCGTGGCCGACGGGATCGAGATCCACGTGCGTGACGACGCCCCCGCCGCGCGCGATGAAGCGCTCCTGGCGATGCGCGAAGCGGTGCGGGCGGCGCTGGGGAGAGCGGACATCCGGTAGAGCAGTGGGAGGTCAGATGTGGGAGGTGAGAGGTTGGCATCACCTCCCACCTCGCACGTCTAACCGTTTTACAGCAGCCTCGACACCGACGCCGCCACGCTCTCCACCACGTGCCGCCACCACGGCCGCTGTCGGAACTCCGCGAGAACGATCTCCTGCGACCGGGTGAGGTCGTCCATGAACGTCGCGTTCATCTCCGCCCCCACCCCGGCGTCGAGGAACACGAAGTTCGACTCGTTGTTGAAGGCGAGTGAGCGGTTGTCGAAGTTCATCGAGCCGATCGACCCCCACATGCCATCCACGATGAACGTCTTGGAGTGCATCATCGCGGGCTGGTACTCGTACACGCGGATGCCCCCCTTGAGCAGCTCCTCGTAGCTCGAACGGCCGGCCCACCAGGTCGTCTTCACGTCGGTGTTCTTGCTCACCGTGAGGATGCGGACGTCCACCCCGCGCTTTCGGGCTGAGAGCAGCAGGCGGCGGAAGTCGTCGTCGGGGACGAAGTACGAGTTCGTCACGTAGAGCGTCCGGCGGGCACTGGCGATCGAGAGCGCCACGAACCGTTCGGCCGGCGTGCTCCCCGTCGTTGGCGAAGAGAAGAAGACGCCGGCCAGCACGCCGCCGTCGTCCGGACGGAAGGCGGCGAGCGGGAAGAAGATGTCGCCGGCGATCAGCTCGCCCGTGCACTCCGCCCAGGCCGCGGCGAACGCCGCCTGCAGCCCCATCACCGAGGGCCCCTCGAACCGCGCGTTGCTGTCACGCCACTGGTCGGGGTGCTTCCCGTCGCCGAGCCAGTAGTCGGCGAGCCCGAATCCGCCGGTGTAGCCCACCTTGCCGTCCACCACCACGACCCTGACGTGCGACCGGTCGGTCGCGTTGTGCAGCGAGTACCAGTGGAGCTGACGGAGCAGGCCGATCTCCACCCCCGCCTTTCGCAGGCTGTCGGCCCACTCCTCCTTCAGGTTCTGCGACCCGAAGGCGTCGAGGACGAAGAGCACTCGCACGCCCGCCCGTGCGCGCTCGCGCAGGATGAGGCCCATCGTGTCGGCGACGGCGCCCGGTTGGGAGAAGTACATCTGGACGGTGATCGTGTGCTGCGCCGCCCGGAGGTCCTTCCAGAGCGCCGTGTACACGTCGCCATTGTTGACCTGCTGCACCGCATTCCCCTTCGTCAGTCGCAGTCCCGTGTAGAGCTGCATCGCCTGGGCGAACAGAGGGTCCGTGATCAGGGGCGGCCCATTGTCGCCGATCGCCGTCACGGCGCGCACCGGGGTGCCACGCGTAACGGACAGGAGGCCGATCAGCGCGAGCGACCCCAGCACGAGGTAGCCGACGACCACGGACACGCGCTTCACCCGAAGCAGTTTTCGCATTTGCCTTTCCCGCATCACATACTTCATGCCACTGGGCAGAGTCCGGTAGTGGCTCGCGCCCTGGGCTGGAAAGGTAGTCCGTTGAGCGGCGTGCAGAGCGAGGGATCGCGCATGGGAGCGGGTTGAGAGCCGGCCGGATGGCGGATGGTACGACATCGACGCACCGGTCCCGTCCACTCAGGCCGGCCGCGGCGCCGCACGCGCGGCCCTGTACGCGCGCGGCTGTCATGAGCGTCGCTACATGAGCGGCGCGGCATGAGTGTCGTGGCGCGCCGCCGCGTCGCTGCGCGTGCGATCCGACTCGACCGGTCGCTCGAGGCGCTCCCCCTCTTTCGACTCAGCGACTCGGCCGACGACGGGATCATCACCTACGGCAAGGCGGATGGCGGCGGTCGCTGGCGCGTGATCCCCTGCCCCGGCGATCGGCTGCCGGGCACCTTCGACCAGGATGTGTACGTGGAGCTGCTGCGGCGCTACCACGAGGCCGGTGAGCCGGCGGACGGCGTGGTGTCCTTCACCCTGCACGCCTTCCTGCGCGCCATGGGGCGTCGGGTGGACGGGCGGACGTACGAGCAGCTGCGCGGAGCGCTCGGCCGGCTCGAGCGGACGACCCTCGAATCTCACGGAGTCTACGAGCGCGCGGTCGAGGGAGCACGCGGCGACGTCACCTTCACCCTGCTCACGTCGGTGGTGGTGGAGCGTCGGCGCATCCTCGATCGCGAGCAGCTACCGCTCTTCCCCACCTTCACCACGGCGGAGCCCGGGGTGGCGCGCGTCACCATCTCGCCGCTCGTGCGCGAGAACCTCGCGGCGGATCACGTCGTCACCCTCTCGGCGACCTGCTACTGGTCGCTCAGCTCCCCGGTGGCGCGGCGTCTCTACCGACTTCTCGAGGTGGCACGCGCCGAAGAGCGCCTGACCTGGCGCATTGCCCTCGATCGGCTCGCCGAACAGCTCCCCCTCGCCCAGCGCTATCCGTCGCACCTGCAGCGGGTGCTTCAGCCGGCCCACGACATGCTCGTGGAGCAGGGGGTGCTCCGCAACGCCGCCGTTCGGCAGCAGCAGCGCGAGTGGTATGTAGACTACATGCTCGGTTCCCGACCGGTCGGATGATTCCCCTGCGATGACCCTCAAGTTGACGACGCCCCTGCGGCGCGAGATCGAGATCGACGGCGAGCCGTACACGCTCGTGGTGAGCGCCGAGGGCCTCCGTCTCACGCGCAAGCGGTTCCGGAGCGGGCGCATGATGAGCTGGCGCGTCATGTGGGAGCGTGGGCTCGACGAACCAGTCGACCGGCGGGACGGGACGGAGAGGGGTTAGCGAGCCGGAACGGCTCGGACGAGGAACCCCTGACCCCCGCACGGCGTATTCAATGACAGGCTTTCCCCTTACCAGTAGGCTCGGTCACATGCTCCGACGTCGTTTCGCACTCGTGGCGCTCGCCCTCCTGCCCGTCGCGGCCGGGGGCTTTCTCGTGCAGGACCGCCCGCAGGCGGACGGCGCGCGCCTGCTCGACCAGGTGTTCCAGCTCGTCGGCCAGCGCTTCGTCGACACCGTCGGCCAGGCGGCGCTCTACGAGAAGGCGGCGCGCGGCATGGTGAAGGAGCTCAACGACCCCTACAGCGAGCTGTTCTCGCCCAAGGAGCTCGCCCTCTTCTCGCAGAATACCAACGGCAGGTACGCCGGCATCGGCATGTCGATCCAGGACCTGCAGGGCGCGATCACCGTGAGCACCGTGTTCCCGCACAGCCCCGCGGAGGCGGCCGGCGTACAGGAGGGCGATCGCATCGTCTTCGTGGACTCCCTCTCCACGCGCGGCTGGACCACCACCAAGGTGTCCGACTATCTGATCGGCAAGCCGGACACGCGCGTCACGGTCAGATTCGACCGGCCCGGCGTCGCGGATCCGATCTCGATCAACTTCACGCGGAAGGTGATCCACATTCCGGCGGTGCCGTACGCGATCGTCCTCGACAGCAAGGTGGGCTACATCCCCGTCCAACGCTTCAACGAGACCTCCGCCGAGGAGGTGGCGCAGGCGGTGTCGCGCCTTCAGAAGGAAGGGGTCAAGGGCGTGATCCTCGACATGCGCGGCAATCCCGGAGGCATCCTCGGCCAGAGCATCGCGATGTCGAACCTGTTCCTCAAGAACGGTCAGGAGATCGTGAGCGTCAGGTCGCGCGCCGCCGAGCCGGAGAGCTACAACTCGTCAGGCAACGCGGTTTTCCCGACCCTCCCGCTCACGGTCATGACCGACGAAGGCACGGCCTCGGCGAGCGAGATCGTCGCCGGCGCGCTGCAGGACCACGATCGCGCGCTCGTCGTCGGCTCCACCAGCTTCGGAAAGGGGCTCGTGCAGACCCTCTTCCCGATCGACGGTGGCTACGCCCTCAAGATCACCACGGCCAAGTGGTACACGCCGAGCGGCCGCAGCATCCAGCGCGAGCGCAAGTTCCAGAACGGCCGGTTCGTCGAGGAGAAGGTCGATACGGCCGAAACGGAGGCCAAGAAGCGCGCCCGCCCGGCGTTCAAGTCCGACGCCGGCCGCACGGTTTACGGCGGCGGCGGCGTCACGCCGGACGTGCTCGTGCGCGACGACACGCTCACCACGGCCGAGCAGACGTTTGCCAAGGCGATCGCGCCGAAATCGCAGGACGTAGCCGTGACGCTCAACGACTACACGCTGCAGCTGTCGCGGGGCCTCGCCAAGGACTTCCGCCCTCAGCCGCAGTGGCGCGATGAGCTGTACCGCCGCCTCACGACCAGGGGCGTTGCG
>JBBQYZ010000318.1:0-4775 GCA_038208205.1 Gemmatimonadales bacterium
AGGACTCGACCCTCCCATGGAAACGATGCTGACGGTCGCCAGCTCGAAGTCGGGATCCCCCGCCCACGGTCCGTCGGTTGGCCGCACGAACCGCACGAGATGCACGGGTGCGCCGGTATCACACCAGGCACGCACGTTGGAGAAGAAGCGGAGATGCGCGCCCGATCCACTACGCCGCGGGGCGTCTTCCAGATAGACGATGACTGGTCGCATTGGCGTGCGATGGTGGGCGTGCGGCGAGCAGGCGTCCTTCCCCGTATCGAGGAGGAGTCGATAGCAGAGAGACGAGCCGCGACCGCGCCGGATACATGCAAGCGCGGGCAGCGACCGTCCCCTCATCAGGGACGTTCGCCGCCCACGTTGCGAGCGATCAGTCCAAGCCGGCTACCCGAGAGGGCCAGGAGGTTCGAGGCGCCAGCTGTGTGGCTGGTAGAACTCGCCGCGCGAGACCTTGCCCGGGTCGACGCGCAGCATCGCGGCCTGATGGTGGACGTGAATCGCCTCGTACTCGTCGCGCCCGCGAATCGCCACGTCTGCATAGTACAGACCGGGATGCAGTCCCAGCTCCTCGCAGGAGAAGACGATCGCGCCTCGCCCAGCAGGAATCGAGATCGACTGTCCGAGCGTCCCGGTCGAGAGCTCACACTTGCCGGCGCGATCCGCCGTGTAGAGGAGGATCTCGCAGACGACGTCGTCGAGGCGAACGTCGGACTGGTAGTCGAGATGGGCCACGAGAGGCGAACCGGTCCTGAATGCCGTCCGCAATCCCGACCCATCCTGAAAGGTCAACGTGGTGGAGGTGATCGGGCTGTTCGTTTTCCCGGACGTCGGCGCGGGGCTCGACTCGTTCGCGTGGCTCTGATACTCCCTGATCACCGCCGCGGGGTCGCCGCTCATGACGATCTCGCCCTTGCTCATCAGGATCACTCGGCCACAGATGCGCTCGACGGCGGCGAGGTCGTGCGAGATGAACACGATCGTCTTGCCCGACGCGCGTAGCTCCGCGATGCGCCGGAGACACTTCTCTTGAAAGGCGGCGTCGCCGACGGCGAGCACCTCATCGAGAAGGAGAATGTCGGGATCGAGGTGCGCCGCGATGGCGAATCCCAGTCGCACGTACATGCCTGACGAGAAGCGTTTGACCGGCGTGTCGAGGAACTGGCGGACGCCGGCGAAGTCCACGATGCTGTCGAGCTTGGCCGCGATCTCGTCGCGACGCATGCCCAGGATGGCGCCGTTGAGGAAAATGTTCTCTCGACCCGACAGCTCGGGGTGAAACCCGGAGCCGACCTCGATCAGCGCGGACAGCCGGCCATTGATCGTGATCTGTCCCTGCGTCGGCGCGGTAATGCTCGACAGGAGCTTGAGGATGGTGCTCTTCCCGGCGCCGTTGTGTCCGATGATGCCGAGCACCTCGCCTCGTTCCACCGCAAAGCTGACGTCGCGGACAGCCCAGAAGTCCTCCGAGCGGCTGCGCAAGGCACGAAGCTTCTGCAGGAGTGGATGGGATGTCTCGTCCGCCGTACGCTCGTGGCGCACGACGTACCGCTTGGAAACCTGCTCGAATCGCAGGTCGACCTCCTTCCGCTTCGCAGCCATCAGATGACGTCCGCCACGGTGGATTCCACGTGCTTGAAGTAGGCGTAGGCGAGCGGAAGGAGGATCACGCTGACGACCGTCGAGAGGAGCAGCAGGCGCATGTCGGGACTCCGGCCTCCGACCACGGCGCGGCGGAAGCCGTCCACGATGCCGACCATCGGGTTCAGCTCATAGAAGGCGCGGAACCGGACGGGAACCTGCTCCAGCGGATACACGACTGGAGAGGCGAACATCCAGAGCTGCATCAGCAACGGCATCGCCATGCCGATGTCGCGGAACCGCACCTGGGTGGCGGAGAAGAACAGGGATATCCCTGTGACGAACGCCGTGAGCACGGCCACCACGGGCACTGTCCACAAAACGTGAATGGTGAGCGGCACGTGGTAGTACAGCATCAGCCCGATCATCACCGTCGAGGCGACGGCGAGGTCGAACAGGGCGGCGAAGACGTACGAGAGCGGCAGGATCTCGCGCGGGAAGTACACCTTGGTGACGAGGTGCGAGTGCGAGATCAGCGCGTTGGTGGCGTTCACGACGGCTGTCGAGAAGAACGTCCAGGTCAGGAGCGCCGCGTACGCGAACACCGCGTAGGGCGTCTTGCCGCTCGGCACCCGCGCGATCACTGAAAACACGAGGGTGTAGATCAGCATCAGCGAGAGAGGCTGCAGCACCGCCCACGCCAGACCCAGCACCGACTGCTTGTAGCGCACCTTGATGCGGTGGACGCTCAAGGTCCAGAGCAGATCGCTATAGTCGCGCAGGCGGACGATGCCATGCGCGAGATCCCCCAGCGAGAAGGAGGGGGGCCGCACCACCTTCACGCGTCGCTCGGCGCTCAGCGCGGCGGGCTCCGCCAGGGAGGGCAATTCACTGGTCAGGTCAGCAGACAAAACGGAAGTCGTGGACATGGGTCTCGAAGCGCCGTCCCGCCACGAGAGAGGGCGGCGGAACGACCGATGTTGAATGCGATGCTACGGACGATGTGCTCGGGAACCTACGGCGTCGTCGAGGCCACCCGGCGCGGGGTGGCGGTTGACTCGTCGGTCTTCGGCAGCACCAGCGCTACCTCGTTCATGAGGCGCGGGGCGAGGCTCGCGCCGAGCCGCTCGGCACTGGCAATATCGATGCGGCCGTCCGCCCCGACCGGTATCGGCACGACGAGCCGTACGAGCGCCTCCTCGGTGTGGCCCTTGAGGGCGGCGTCGCGCAACAGGTCGAACTTCACCCGGTACTCGTTGGCGACAACGCGGCCGCGGCCTTGATACCAGTAGTACACCAGCGCCTGAGCACCGCCGTTCTTGAGCAGATACTTGTTGACGACGTGCGACCCCGACGCGGCAGTGACGTTCGCCGTCCCGGGAGCAAGGATCTCCCATCCGGCGCCGGGCAGACAGTTCTTCGGCGAGTGGATCGACTTTCCCTGCGTCTGCCGGTCGTAGTATCCCACGTACGTCGTGAAGACCGGCGTCGAGTCCTGCCAGTAGACGCGAGCCACGTAGTCCGACATGCCGGCGACTCGACGCTCGTCGTCGCTCACCGTCTGGTCCTGGACCCGGTAGCTGCCGACGGTGGCGAGAATCGACTTCAGATCGCCGGCGAGCGGCACCGTCGCCTGGTCGCGCGTTCCCTGAAAGAGGAGCAGGCAGCCGGCGAGCAGCACGAGAGCGGGGGAATAGGCTCGCAACATGTCATTACGCATACTGCACATCCTCCTCGAGGCGATCGCGAGTGAAGTGACGCTCGGCAATCCCGCAGAGCCAGGCGATGGTTCCGATGCAGGCGAGCGACACCAGGAAGAGCAGCCAGCCTTCCGTGACGTGCATGAAGCCCTTGCCGAGCTCCGGGTTCACGAAGTACACCAGGAATCCCGTGAGGAACACCCGCACCCCGTTGATGACGATCGCGATCGGGATCGCGAGAGCGACGAGGAGCACGCGAGTGACCGGATGCTTGAACATCAGCCCTCCCATCAGGACCGCGAGGCTGAGCAGGGCGGTCAACGAGCGAAGTCCGCTGCACGCCTCGGTCACGAACAGTTCGTTCCCGGGAATGCGAATCACGTTGCCGGTGAGCAGCACGGGGATGTGGCGCGTCTCGAGCAGCGCGGCGCCCATCTGGGATGCCTTGAACTGGAGCGGTAGGGCGATGGCCTGGATGACCAGTTCGGGGAGCGGAATCGCCAGGCTGGCGAGGAGGAAGGGAAGCCACCAGTGGAGCAGCTGACGGAAGCCGTAGTGGTAGACGGTCAGCCCACCCAGGGCGAGCACCATCGAGGCGCGCATCGTGAACAGTTCGGCGGCCAGCCCGCCCATGAACCGAAAGAGCACGGCGACCACCAGCATCGTGATGCCCAGCGCGACATTGCCGCGCGCGTCCGGCCTGATGCCGGCCTTCCAGGCGAGCCAGACCGCCACCGGCGCGAGCAGGAGGCCGTGGCCGGCCTCCGGAAGCGTCCACCAATCCGTGAGGAGCTTCATCGCCGGGCCGGCAAAGAGAAGCGCGAAGGCGAGGGCAGCGGCAGCGGCGGGCAGCAGCTCCCGCACGCTGACGCCGCTGCTCTGCCGCCCCAGAAGGTCCGACGCGACGCGTCGTACGCCGGCGTCCGGTCGAGTGGGGCTGGTTGCTCCTGCTTCCATCACGGCATGCCTACCTGATCACAGAGTGGATTCCGATACCAATTTACCCGCTGCAGGCAGCGCGGTGCGAATCACTGCCACACGTTCCATCGACCCCGGACACCGTTGACCGTCGCGACCACGATGGACGATTGCATGGCGATTCCCCACGCCACAGTGCGCCGCACACGAGGCGTCATGGCGAGGAACAGGCCAGCCATCCCCAGAGAGAGCAGGAATGGTACACCGAAGGGGCCGCGAAGGCTCGCCTGAACGACCGACCAGGTGAGCCCGACCATCGCGATCGCGGCCAGGTACGGAGTGAGAAGACGCAGCAGCTTGTGACAGACGAACTGCAGCCAGACCGGGTTTCGAACCGGGTCGATGATCGCGGGCATCCAGGCGCACACCTGGATGACCCCCGTCAGCGTCCTGACCTTGCGGCGGTACTCCTGCTCGGGAGCGAAACGGCGGACGTCGTGGGCCCGCGCGGCTTCGCTGAATCCGATGCGCCAGCCCCGGAGGACGAGCCGCATGGGCACATAGACGTCGTCCAGGATG
>JBBQYZ010000319.1:0-4775 GCA_038208205.1 Gemmatimonadales bacterium
GATCCAGACCAGTACCCTGACCATGCAATCTCCTACCTAAAGAGTTCGAGATCCCTGACCGTGCGCCTTAGCGGCGAATTCAACCGCCTCAACGGTCAAGCCCTTTGTTCTGAGCAATTCACTCAGTTCGCTGTGCGCCCAGGTGAGTTCACGTCCTCCACGGCTTCCCTTCATTAGGTCGATGGCTTCGCGCAGGTGGTACTCAGCGAGCGTCGGATTGACGTGCTTGAGTACTCGACCCAGCGCTGTCCTCGTCTGCACGCGAAGCGCCGGCTCCCCGAGCTCGTCGGCTCGGGCCATCGCCGTTCGCAGGAGCGCGACGGCGGCCTCGTTTTGACCGATGTCGCCCAAGAGCAGTCCCTTGTTGAGGTCGATCCTGGCTTCAAGATGGGGGTTGTTGGCCGCAGCAGCCGCTTCCCGAGCGGAGTCCATCGTTTCGATCGCGCGAACATTGTGTCCGAGGGCATGGAGCGTCCGGGCAGTGTGCAGCCGAATCTCTGCAGCCCTTGCCTTATTGCGGATCGATTCGAACAGCGTCTCGCTCCTTCGTAGATTGGTGATCGCCGACTCGTAGTCCCCGAGTTCCATCTTCGACATACCCATCGCGGCATAAAGAGACGCCGTCCACTTGTCGTCCCCAATGTCGGCGCCTTCGGCTGCGGCGCGTTCAAAGTGCTGAAGCGCCGTTTCAAAGTCGCCGCGCTGGAAAAAAGTCAGCCCGAGGTTGTGTAGGACGTGGACCTTGAAGAGTAGGTCGCGCAGGTCGCCTTTGACGAGGGCTACCAAGGCCATTTCGAGCTGCTCGGCCGCCTCGGCGTAGCTCATCAACAAGTGAAGCGCCATTCCCAACTGCGCTCTCGTGCGTGCAACTCCTTCGGCATCGCGCGTCACCAGGTAGAAACGAAGCGCCTCTTCAAGGAGCGGCACGGCCTTGCTTCCGCGACCGGCCTCCCAATGGGCGCGTCCGATTGCTCGCAGCATTGACGCCCTATCCGCGCCGCTCGAGCCGTTCAGCAGCGGCTCCAAGATAGAAATGGCTTCATCGGCTCGCCCCTCAGCCACTAGTTGCATCGCCCGCGCCCTCATTGACGCTCGTTCATCCCGTGTCCGCTGCTCCTCTCCGTCCTCGAGGAAGTACGCGACCGGCTTGCTCAATCTGGCGGCGATGAACTCCAGCGACTTCATGGCGGGCCGGATCTTGCCGAGCTCGATCGCGCTCACGTAAGCGCGCGTGAAGTGCGGTGCGCCGAGGGCCGTCTGCGTCAGGCCGACAGCGACTCTTGCGGTACGGACGCGCTCCCCGAGCTGCTGAAGCGATGGAGAGAGCGGTACCGGGCGACGCGAGCGGGTGCGCGGGGCCGCCATTGACCTGAGCGTATGGACAGCGGCGGCACAAGGTCAATAGCCAATCGACAGGGGGCTAGAGCCGGACGATGGGTGGGTGATCGGGATCCTGGTAGTGGAAGGTGTCGATGAAGCGGAGCTTGCCTACTCGGCGGGTCATCAGCACTGAATGGGTGCGAACGCCGCGGCCGAAGAAGCGCACGCCCTGGAGAAGCTCTCCGTCGGTGACGCCCGTGGCGATGAAACGGAGATCCTCGCCGCTCGCGAGATCCTCGGTGCGGTAGATCCGCTTCTCGTCGCTGACGCCCATCCGCTTGGCTCGCTCCCTCTCCTCGGGGCTCCGGAAGGCGAGGCGCCCGAGGATCTCGGCTCCGAGGCAGCGAAGCGCGGCCGCGGCCAGCACCCCCTCGGGAGCGCCGCCGGTGCCCATTACGGCGTGGACGCCAGTACCGGCGACCGCGACGGAGATGGCGGCGGTGAGGTCGCCGTCGTCGATGAGCTTGATCCGCGCGCCCGCCTCGCGCACCTGGCTGATCAGCTTCTCGTGCCGTGGCCGGTCGAGGACCACGACAGTGAGGTCGCCGACATCACGGTTTAGCGACTCCGCGATGATCTTCAGGTTCTCAGCGACGGGACGGTCGAGATCGACCTTGCCCTTCGCCGGTGCGCCGACGACCAGCTTCTCCATATACGTGTCGGGCGCGTGCAGCAGGCCGCCTGGCTCCGAGACCGCGATGACCGCGGTCGAATTGGCGCGGCCTTTGGCGACCAGGTTCGTTCCTTCAAGCGGGTCGACCGCGATATGCACCTCGGCGCCATCGCCGCGTCCGACGCGCTCGCCGATATACAGCATCGGGGCCTTGTCCCGTTCACCCTCCCCGATGACGATCGTACCGCTGAACGACGCTTCATCCATGGCCCTGCGCATCGCCTCGACGGCCGCGTGGTCGGCGCGGTCGGTCTCGCCGTGGCCCATCCAGTGCGCCGCGGCGACCGCCGCCTCTTCCGTGATGCGGACCAGCTCGAGGCTCGGTGTGCGGAGGTCCGAGACCTGCGGTCCGGCGGTCATGGCGCAGTAACGCTAGTCGGTTTGATCATCCGCCGTCGCGCGCCGTCGGGTCATCCGGTCGTCGGGATTGCGACGCGCGCCGGATGTCTCATGGGCCATCGTCCCTTCGTCACACCGGCATCTCCGGGCGGCCGTCGGCGACTCGCAGCCGGCGCCCGAGCTCGATCGCCCGCGCCAGGCGTTCCGCAGCAGACTCGATGAGCGCCTCAGCAGCCGCCATCGCCGCGTCGAGCGTCATCGGGCCGTCGGTCGTGACCTCGAGCGCGTCAAGGCCGGTCGTGAACAGAGCGCCGTACCCGGGTGCCGTTCCTCCCGTTATCGCCGCCACTGGGCGTCCGGCCGAATGCGCGCGCTCGACGACTGCGCCGGTCAGCTTTCCGTAGCC
Source organism: Gemmatimonadales bacterium (assembly GCA_038208205.1). Taxonomy (GTDB): domain Bacteria; phylum Gemmatimonadota; class Gemmatimonadetes; order Gemmatimonadales; family Gemmatimonadaceae; genus AG11. The sequence continues at coordinate 2,799 of JBBQYZ010000319.1, forward strand.
GCTCTGCGCATCGACGCGGCCTTCGCCGGTGACCACGAGGTCGCACGCGAGGAGACGGCGTTCGAACCCGGTGGCGTCCAGCACGAGGTCGGCGCCCGAGCGCAGCCGGGCATCGAGGAACGCGATCAGCGCGGCTCCCAGGCCGCCAGCCGCGCCCGCGCCCGGGACGTCACGGACGTTGCGTCCCACGAAGCCCTCGACGACGTCGGCGTAGTGCGCGAGCGATGCGTCCAGTTCGCGCACGACCTCGGGTGTCGCCCCCTTCTGTGGGCCGTACACGGCGGAGGCGCCCTCCGGACCGAGCAGCGGATTGCGCACGTCGCACGCGACCTCTATCGAGGGTCGTATGAGGCGCACGTCGGTTTGCCCCTCGATCCGATGCAGATCGCGCAGAGCGAGACCACCTTCGGGAAGCTCCTTGCTGTCACCGTCCAGGAAGCGATAGCCGAGCGCACGGGCCATGCCTGCGCCACCGTCGTTCGTCGCGCTGCCGCCGATCCCAACGACGATCCGTTCCGCGCCGCTCGCGGCTGCGGCGATGATCAGCTCGCCCGTGCCACGCGTGGATGTCACCCGCGGGTCTCTTTCGGCGTCGGCCAGGAGCGTGTGCCCGCTCGCGGCGGCCATCTCCACCACAGCTGTGCGTCCATCGCCTAGGGTCCCCCACTCCGCGTCGATCAGGCGGCCGAGGGGATCGTTCGCACGGCTCGTGCGAACTGTGCCCCCGGTCGCGCGCACGAGCGCCCGCACGGTGCCTTCGCCCCCATCGGCGAGGGGCATCTCATCGCATTGCGCGTTCTTCCACACCCTGCGAACGCCCCGCGCGATGGCTGACGCGACCGCCACAGCGTCGGCGCTTCCCTTGAACGATTGCGGAGCTATGAGCACCCGCGGAGCGGGGCCGGGGAGCACCGCGCGATACTAGGTCCATGGAACGTCGCATTCGGACGAGCGATGGCTGAGCCGATCAGGCGCGTCGCGATGCTCTCCGTCCACGCGTGCCCACTTGCCAAGCTCGGCGGACGCGACTCCGGGGGCATGAACGTGTACGTGCGGGAGCTCGCTCGCGATCTGGCCGCCCGTGGGATCGCCGTCGACGTGTTCACCCGCTGGCGCGAGCCCGCCGACCCGCGCGTGCAGCAGCTCGCGCCGAACGCGCGCGTGATCCACATCGAATCCGGACCGATCGGGTACCTGCCGAAGATGCAGGTCTACGAGAGGCTGGACCAGTTCACCGAGTGCCTGCTGGCACAGGTCGAGGCGGAGCAGCTCGAGTACGACCTGATCCACGCGCACTACTGGCTCTCAGCCGTGGTGGCGCGCACCCTCGCGGACCGGTGGCGCGTGCCCGTCGTGCAGATGTTCCACACCCTCGGCCTCGTGAAGCGGGAGGCGCTGGACGAGGACGACGACCGGGGTGGCGAGACCGAGCTGCGCGTCGAGATCGAGCGTCGCGCCGTGCGGGAATCCTCGGCGCTCGTCGCGGCAAGCGAGATCGAGGCCGCCGAGCTCACCGAGCTCTACGCGGCCGACCCACGGCAGATCGCGATCGTGCCGTGCGGCGTGGACTCGCAGCTGTTCCACCCCGTGCGGCAGGCGGACGCCAGGGAGGCGACAGGGCGCGACCAGTGCGAGCGGATCGTGCTGTTCGTCGGCAGGATCGAGCAGATCAAGGGGATCGACGTACTCCTGCGCGCGCTCGGACTCTTGTTCTTTCGGCGTCCCGAGCTCCGCAGCGAGTTATGTCTGCTAGTCGTGGGTGGCGCACTCGACGCGGACGATGGCGAGGCAGAGACGGAAAAGATCCTCGAGCTTCGGCGACTCGTCCACGCGCACCGCATGGAAGACAACGTCGACTTCGTCGGCTCGCGCGACCAGGACGAGCTCGCCCTGTACTACGCCGCCGCCGACATCTGCGCCGTCCCGTCGCTGACCGAATCCTTCGGATTGGTCGCCCTGGAGGCGATGGCGTCGGGC
>JBBQYZ010000320.1:0-4767 GCA_038208205.1 Gemmatimonadales bacterium
CCCAGCCGTGCATTCTTGTGACTGTTCACTCGGTCCTCTGGCAGTTGTGAGATGGTGGCCTCGACAACCCCAGCTTGAAACCGTTACGACCGAGTGAACACCCCCAACGGCGAAACAACGTGTCCGGTAATCACAGCTAGTCGCGCGGAGACTCACGCGATGGGCTTGACCTGTTCCACCACCACGCCCGGCACGTTCAGCTCTCGCAGCATGACATTGAAGGCGGCGAGGTCGCCCGACTCCAGTGCGCGCAGGCGATCGAGCTGGCGGTCCACCTGTCCGGCGAGATCGCGATAGACTGCGCCCGACTGCTCGGTGGGCCCGCGGTCGAAGCTCTGCGCCATGCGGTTGACGTTGAGCAGCTGGTTGTAGGGCCGCACCGGATAGTGCAGGGTGATCTGGTCGGCTTCGGAGTGCACGTCGGCGAGGGCGGCGCGAATGCTCTCGAGACGAGCGCGCAGGGGGGCCGCGGCGCCGGTGACGCGCGCAGCGTAGGACTGTCCCTTCGCCTGCTCGGTGCGGGCGTCGAGCTGCTTCTGCATGGTCTCGATGCGGCGCACCTGGTCGGCGAGGGTGTTGATCGTCGTCACCGTGCGCGACGCGAGGTCGTAGGTGGCCGCGAGCTCCGCCGCCGTGGCGCCGACGCGCGGGTCGTCGATGACGACGAAGGGCTGCGTGTGGCTCTGACCGTTGACGGTGAGGCGCGCGGTGTAGGCGCCGGGCACGATCATCGGCCCGTCGTAGGTCCCCTCGTCGTTGATGACGCCCTTGAGCGGGCGCACACCGGGTGCGCGCAGATCCCACACGAACCGATTGAGACCCACGCGCGCGTGCACCACCGAATCGGCGGGGAGGTAGCTCGCGCTGTCGCTCTCCAGGCGCCGGCGCGGCGAGGACTGGCCGGTGGTGTCGTACGCCGTGAGCCGCTTGAGCGAGTCGCTCGCGGAGTACGCGATCGTGGCGGAGTCGCGACCGGCGCGCGACGAGTCGGGGCTGGTGAAGGTGCGGATGACCCGACCGTCGCCGCCCAGAAACTCGAGCTTCGCCACGCCGCGCGGGCGCTCGCGCAGCCAGTAGTCGACCGACACGCCGGGCAGCGGATTCTCCCCCGACTCGCCGTCGCGCCGCGACGAGCGCCCCACGCTGAACCGCACCGCGGTGGCGGGCGCGAAGAGGTGCAGCGCCGAGCCGCGCACCGCATCGCTGACCTGGCGGAGCGGGGTGACGTCGTCGAGCACCCAGAAGGCGCGGCCGTGGGTGGCGGCGATCAGGTCGTTGTTCTTGACGGCGAGGTCGCGCACCGAGACGCGCGGCAGGTTCATCTGCAGGCTCTGCCAGCGCGCGCCGTCGTCGAACGAGACGTACACGCCACTCTCGGTGCCGGCGTACAGCAGCCCGCGCCGCACCGGGTCCTCGCGGATCACGCGCGTGTACGCGCCGGTCGGGATGCCGGCGTCGATCCGGGTCCAGCTGCGGCCGTAGTCGGTGGTCTTCAGCAGATACGGCTTGAAGTCGTCCTGCTGGTAGCGGTTGGCAGCCACGAACGCGGTGCCGGCGTCGAAGTGCCCGGGCTCCACGATGCTCATCTTCGTGAACGGCGCGAGGCCCGGCGGGGTGACGTTCTGCCAGGTGGCGCCGCCGTCGCGCGTGAGGTGCATCAATCCGTCGTCGCTGCCCGCCCAGATCACTCCCTTCGTCACCGGCGACTCGGCCACCGCGAACGCCATGGCGTACCACTCGGTACCGGTCATGTCGCCGTGGATCTGGCCACCCGAGCGCTGCAGGGTGCGCGGATCGGCGCGCGAGAGATCGGGCGAGATCTTCGTCCACGAGTCGCCGCCGTTGGTGGAGCGAAAGAGGTACTGCGCGGCGGTGTAGAGCGTCTTCGGATCGTGGGGCGAGAAGAAGAGGGGGAAGGTCCAGGCGAAGCGATACGGCACCTCGCCCGCCGCCCATCCGTCATAGTTGTCGAGCCACACGGCGACGTTGCGGCTGTTGCCGGTGCGGCGGTCCTGCCGCCAGATCTCCCCCATGTAGCCGCCGCCATAGGTGACGTTGGGATCGGTGGGATCCACGGCGATGTAGGCGCTCTCTCCGCCCGCGGCGATGTACCAGTCCTGGCGCGTGACGGCGCCGTTGTCGGAGCGGCTGGCGATGGAGACGGTGGAGTTGTCCTGCTGCGCGCCGTAGATGCGGTAGGGAAACTGGTTGTCGGTGATGACGTGGTAGAACTGGGAGGTCGGCTGGTTGTAGATGCTGCTCCAGCTGGCGCCGCGGTCATAGCTCACCGTCGCGCCGCCGTCGTTGGCGTGGATCATCCGCTGCGGATCCTTGGGATCGATCCAGAGGAGATGGGTGTCACCGTGCGGCACGGTGAGCCGCGTCCAGGTCTTGCCGGCATCCACCGAGCGCCAGGTGCCGAGGTTGTTGACGTAGAGGGTGTTCTCGTCGCGCGGATCGGCGGTGACGGTGGAGTAGTACCACGCGCGCACCTGCCAGCGCTGGTCGCCACTCGCGCGCGTCCAGGTGGCGCCGGCGTCGTCGCTGCGGAAGATGCCGCCGCGCGGTGTGCCGGCCGAGTCGGGAGCTTCGACCGAGGCATACACGCGGCGCGAGTCGGCGGGCGACACCGCGATCCCGATGCGACCGAGCGCTGTGGTCGGCAGGCCGGTGTTGGTGCTGATGTCGGTCCACGTGTCGCCGCCGTCGGTGGACTTCCACAGGCCGCTCTGCCCGCCCCCCGACTTCATGCCCCAGGGAAAGCGGCGCAGGTGCCACATGGCGGCGTAGAGCACGCGCGGATTGTTCGGATCGAGGGCGAGGTCGATCGCGCCGGTGGAGTCGTTGACGAACAGCTGCTGCGTCCAGCTGCGGCCGCCGTCGGTGGTGTGATAGACGCCGCGCATCCGGTTCGGACCGAAGGCATGACCGATCGCCGCGACCCACGCGATGTCGGGATTGGTGGGATGCACGCGAATGGCGCCAATTTGCTGGCTGTCGTCCAGCCCGAGATGCGTCCACGACTCGCCGCCGTCGGTGCTGCGGTACACGCCGGTGCCGTAGGTGAGATCCTCGCGCAGTCCGGACTCACCCGTGCCGACCCAGATGACATTCGGATCGCTCGGGGACGTCGCGATGGCGCCGACCGAGGCGATCTCCGGCGCGTTGCCCTTGACGCGGAAGTCGGAGATGTTGCGCCAGCTTCCGCCGCCGTTGGTGGTCTTCCACACGCCGCCGTCCACCGCGCCGAAGTAGAAGACGCGCGGATCGGTGTACGAGCCCGTCACGGCGACCGAGCGTCCCCCGCGAAAGGGGCCGATGTTGCGCCACCGCAGCGAGGGAAATGCCGAGCGTGCCGCGACGCGGATGCTGTCGGGGGTGCGGGGTGCGGCGGGACGGCGGCTCTCCTGCGCGCGGGCGACCGGAGCGCAGGCGAGGAGAGCGAGGAGGGCGGCGCGCGGGGCGAGGGTCATGAAGTGGCGAGTGGCGAGTGGTGAGCTTGTGGAACGAAGGGCGGCCATCGACGCGATCTTGTCGCCGCAGGGCTCGATATATGGATGGACCAGGCATTCGGCACCGGGCCGCGCAATGTACGAATTGTACAACGCGTTGAGACATCGCGTGTTGCGCGAGGGGGCCCCGCGCAGTCCACGTACGAGCGCGACACATTTCTGTCCTCGGGCGGTTCTTCCACAGATCCCTCGAGGCCTGCCCCGACGAGTCGATGAGTCACGACCACCACCCCGCCACCGGTGTGGGACATTCAGTGAAAGGGACGTGACAGTCGAGCTGACGCCGACCGAGCCGACACCGGTCCAGTCACACTCGATCGAGTTCCTGCTGGGTGTGCCGCCCGAGGAATCGTTCGACCGGATGGCCCGTCTCGCCGCCGCGTCGCTGCGCGCGCCGATGGCGATCGTCTCGATCGTGGAAGACGGACGCCCGGTGGTCAAGGGCTGCATCGGCGTGTCGGGCCGGCCGCGCGCCTGGCGCTCGGCACCGGGCGCCCTGGATCTCGCGATGAAGGCGATCGCCGAGCAGCAGTCGCTGCGCAGCGGCCCGACGCGGTCGTGCGACGACGGCTGTCCGCCGCGGCCATCGATCGCGGTGGCGCCGTTCGTGACCCGCGACGAGCACGTGAACGGCGTGATGTGCGTGGCCGATCCGGACCCGGCGCGCCAGTGGACCGACGTCGACCTCACCGTGCTCGCCGACGTGGCGCGCGCGATGTGCACGGAGCTCGAGCTCAGGCGCGAGCTCGTGATCCGGCGCGACACGCAGGACGCGCTGGTGCACATCACGCTGCATGACGAGCTGACCGGACTCCCCAACCGCGCCTACCTGCTGGAGCGGCTGCGCGAAGCGCTGGCGCGGGCGCGCCAGGACAGCGCGCAGCAGTTCGCGGTGCTCTTCCTGGACCTCGACCGGTTCAAGGTGGTGAACGACAGCATCGGCCATCACGGCGGCGACGCGCTGCTGATCGCGGTGGCCCGCCGTCTCTCGTCGACGATCCGCCCCGAAGACCCCGTGGCCCGGCTCGGTGGCGACGAGTTCGCGGTGCGGGTCGAGAGCCTGTCGAGCGACCGCGACGCGTTGGTGGTGGCCGAGCGGATCCAGGAGGCGCTGACGCCGTCGGTGGACCTGGGCGGGTACGAGGTCTTCACGTCGGCGAGCATCGGGATCGTGCTCAGCTCCTCGAGCTTCCTGGAGACCGAGCGGCCGGAGCACCTGCTGCGCAGCGCGGACATGGCGATGTACCGCGCCAAG
>JBBQYZ010000321.1:0-4760 GCA_038208205.1 Gemmatimonadales bacterium
AGTCGAGTGCTGGCGCAGGCGGCGACGAAGGTTGCTGGCCTTGCCGACATAGAGCACTTCGCTGCCTGGTCCCAAGAACACGTACACGCCCGGCCCCGCGGGTGCCTGTGTTGGCTGTTCGTGCCGTTCCCTACAGGGCGGCGGCGGTCCATACCGCGTCGGGTGGTCGCACTGGGGCGCAGCGCGGGTTCCCGCAGGGGTCGGTCATGGTTACGCGACAACGGAGGGCCCCGGTCCGCGCTGCCGAGGCGAGTTCATCTGGGGCGGCGTCGGCGAAGTGCAACTTTGCGCGCCGGAACATCCGAAACTCGTCGCCGTCGACCACACCCCAGCTGAGGTAGATGAAACGGTCGCCCCGACGGCCGTGAACGAACGGTCCTGCGAAGTCGACGCCGTCGTCACGGTGCTTCATCGTGACTTCCAAGGACCCCCCGCACCGGTCGCGTCGCCGGGGACGAGGTCGACGGCCTCTCGGGCCCGCTGTACTCCGACATGCACGTTCTCGTAGCGCTCACCAGCGTCCGCAGGTGCGCAACTGCGCCCAGGCATGTCGACGCCTTCGATGATTACGGTCAACGTCCTCGCGGCATGCCCGGGCACGAGTCGAACGTACCCGGCGCCAACCCAGCATCCCCAACGCCCGCTGGATGTCGCGTCAGGAACGAGAGCCTCTACCGACTTGTGGAACGATCTCGCCATGATCATCGTGTCCGGGACGATCTACGTCGAAGAGGCCGAACGAGACCGGTACGTGCAGGGATGTCGCGAGATGATCGTGGCGGCGAGGACATCCGACGGCTGCATCGACTTCCATCTCGCCGCGGATCCGATTGATCGTGACCGAATAAACGTCTACGAGCAGTGGAAGTCGGTCGAGGCGGTCGAGTCGTTTCGAGGCTCGGGGCCGTCGTCCGAGCAGGCCGCGGCGATCCGTGATGCGCACGTGTTCCAACACGAGGTCGCATCCTCCACGAGGCTGTAGCCATTGTCTCGGGCGGCTGGGCGTTGCTTACTCCGCGGGCCGAGGTCCCGATGACCGTTGCTGACGTCACGCGTCACTGCGGCCGTGGGCCGACAGCCGAGGAGCCGTACGCTGCCGCGTTCCGGCGGCGCCGGTAGCGCCGGTCGGCGCACGCTCGGACACGGGAGGGGTGGGTGACTGAGCATGCGGACGTCCCGCTCGAGATCGTCGCCGAGGTCCGGTTGGTGTGCCTCGGGCTGCCCGAGGCCTACGAGGAGCCGGCGTGGGTGGGTAGCGATGGCGGATCCGCAAGCGGACCTTCGCTCACGTCCTCACCATCGACTCGGGGTGGCCGCCGGCGTACGCCCGGGCTGCGGGGACCCACGGCCCGATCAACCTGATCACCTTCCGGTTGTCGGGTCCAGAGCTCGCCGTCCTTCGCGGTGCTGGCCATCCGTTCTTCGCGCCGCCGTGGAGGGCCAACGAGGTCGGCATGGTGCTCGACGCTGGTGTCGACTGGAACGAGGTCGCGGAGCTCATCACCGCGAGCTACTCCGTCTTGGCGCCGAAGAAGTTGGTCGAGGTCGTCGACCGACCGGCCGGCTGACCGCAACCCACTCGAGGCGGTACCGATCGCTGGCTCGCCGGCTCTCCGCGGTTCGGCGTCATCGAGATGTGATCTTGAGCGTTGTAGGTTGCGTCGATGCTCCTCACGGATCTGATGGTTGATAGCGACGAGTTCGCGGGACGGACGGGCTGGCTCGTGAAGCCGGAGGGGGCGTGCAAGGGCGACGTGTGTGTGCCCTTGCCCGACGGTGCTCGAACGAGCGACGGCCGGCTCGATGTCGGTGTGCTCGCCGATCGGTTGGGTATGCCGCTGGTGCGCCACGACCGTGCCGACTTGTGGGCGCTGGGGCCGGAGACGACGGTGACCGGGCGGGCGCTGACGACGGCGGTGGCGCCCCAGCTCATCCTGCCCGACGTGAATGGCGAGCCGTTCACGCTGTCGAGCTTGCGCGGCCAGAAGGTCGTACTGGTGGCGTGGGCGTCGTGGTGAGGCTGCCGATTTGACCTGCCCGTGTGGCAGGCCCTGCGCAGCGAGTTGCATCCGCGAGGAGTCGAGATCGTCACCGTCGCGCTCGACGTCGACGCTGACGCCGCGAAGCCGTTCATCGAAAGCGCCAACGCTGAGCACCCATCGCTCATCGATCGAGGGCATGTCGTCGATGAGCTGTTCGGGGTGGTGAACGTTCCCAACGGTGTGTGGATCGACGAAGGCGGCATGATCGTTCGTCCGGCGGAGCCAGCCCATCCCGGGCGGAACCCGTTCACCGAGTCGTTCCGCACGATGGACCTGTCGACGCTGCCGCCCGACATCGCCGACGTGCTGCAAGAGGCACGCAAGATCCGGACCGACCCGGATGCGTATGCGGCGATGGTGCGGGAATGGGCCGAGCACGGGGCCGCCAGCCGGTTCGCGCTCGCGCCTGATGAAGTGGTGCGACGCTCCCGTCCCCGGACTGCCGATGGCGCGGCCGCAGCTGCGCACTTCGAGCTCGGTGAGCATCTGCACCGTGGCGGCGATCACGCGGCGGCCATTCCGCATTGGCGTGAATCGCACCGCCTCGATGCCGACAACTGGACGTACCGGCGAAATGCCTGGAACTTCGAAGACCCGGGGAGTCAGGGGCGCACCGATGTCTACGACGGCTCGTGGTACGAGGACGTCAAGAAGATCGGCGCCGAGAACTATTACCCACCCCTGCAAACCTGACGGGCGGATCTCTTCGAGAAGCGCGAGGTTACGTGCCGTTCAGGCGTTGACTTGCACCCTGGGGGAAGGCCCACCATGTTGCCGTGGACGAGCTCATCCCGATCGGGCAGTTCTCGGCCCTGACATGGCTCTCGCCGAAGGCGTTGCGGATCTATCACGATCAAGGCTTGCTCGAGCCGGCGCATGTCGACCCGAGCTCCGGCTACCGCTATTACTCCGCCGATCAGATCTCCGTCGCTGCCGGGATCAGCATGCTGCGTCGCGCCGGCATCGCGCTCGCCGAGATAGCGGAGTTCTTGCGAGCGCCGAGCACGGACCGCGTCGACGTCTGGCGAACCGCTCTCGAGGTCGAAGTGACCGAGAGGCGTCGGATGCTCCAACACATTTCCCGACTCACCGAACGGAACGAGGTCACCGCCGTGCCCGATTCAAAGACCACAACCCTGCAGCGCGCGATTCCGGTACTCGCGTCGCTCGACCTAGACGCGACGCAGCATTTCTATGCGGAGCGACTCGGCTTCGACCCGCTGTTCTGCTACCCGGACTACGCGATCTCCGGACGGGACGGAGTGCAGATGCATTTCTGGCTCACCGACGACTCCGACATCCCGAAGAACACCTCATGCCGGATAGACGTGACAGGTATCGAGGCTCTCTACGAAGAGATGCAAACAGCCGGGGTCGTCCATCCGAACGCTCCTCTGTGCGAGCAACCATGGGGAATGAAGGAGTTCGGTGTACTCGACGGCGACGGCAACCTCATCAAGTTCGGTGAGCGGTTCGTTACCGCAGACAGAACATGTGCCCTAGACGCCGGTTGACGACCTAGCGGGAGTGAAGCCCGGCGGCGTAGATCACCGGCGGACACGACGCGAAAAGCTTGAGAGTCGGCGGTGCGTCTCCCTCATCACCGGGACCGAGGGCTGTTGTCGATCGTCGAGGCAATCAGACGGAGATACTCGCTGACGGCCGCTATGAGCGTGGGCGGCACCGAGGCGCGAGTTCCCCAACGAGGTCAGTCAACGCGACGAGTTGTTCTCCGGGCTCGTTCCCGGGATGGGGTCCTCCGAGAAACTGAACCATCGGGAGCGCCGAGGGCGATCTTCGAGCGATGTACTTACCCGCGATCGGGACCATGGCCAAGCGCGCCTCTAGTGCGTCGTTCGGGGTGATGTCGAGTGGCGACTGGCGGGCGCCGCAGTTGTTCCAGTCGGCGAACACCGCGCGCACCTGTGCCACAGCGCCAGCGCCGAGCATGACGTCGCAGTCCTGGGGCCACGCCGCCGTCGCTGTTGGGTACACGTACCAGTCCGTGCTGATCGGAAGCCCGGATCGATGTCGCTCCACTCGTCAGCCTCGCCGCGCCCGAATGAGCCGACGAGCCCCCATCCCACAACCCGCGGGTCCGCGGCGAGCGAGGACGAGATGTCGTCAAGCAATCCATCTCTCAGTGTCGCCCAGTGACTCGCCGTGCAGTCTGCGCTCACGAGCCGACGCCGAGAACTGCAGTGATCTCGACGCGCACAGCGAAGGGAAGCGCGGCCACGCCCTCAGCCCAGCACCTCGCGAAGACGACGTATCACGGCGGGGCCGATGCCGGGGATGGCCTGAAGTTGGCTGTCGCTGGCGTGGCGCACCCCGTCAACCGTTCCGAAGGCGGCGAGGAGCGCCGCTTCCCGCCTCGGGCTGAGTCCGGGGATGCTCGAGAGCGCCTCGTTCGGCGGCGCCGACTCGGCCGTTGCCGACCCGTTGGGGGTTGCGCGGGTTCCGGAGCGTTCGATGGCTTCGATGCTGCCGCCGAGGTAGGCCTCGACGACGCGGGGGTCGTGGCGCACGACGTCGGGTGGGCCGGCGGCGATGACGCTGCCAGCGTCCATGGCGACGATGCGGTCGGCGAGACCCATGATGAGGGGGATGTCGTGCTCGATGATGACCAGCGTGGCGTTGAGGTCGCGCTTGAGGTTCTCCAGAAGCTGGCCGAGGGCTTCGGTCTCGCGCTGCGCGATCCCTGAGGAGGGCTCGTCG
>JBBQYZ010000322.1:0-4758 GCA_038208205.1 Gemmatimonadales bacterium
TGCTGGTATCCCTGGTCGTCGCAACGGACGTAGCCGCCATCCGATGCGCCGAACGGAACGAGCGTCCACGCGCCCAGCATCGGCAGCCCAGTCGTCGACGCGCGAGGCTCGACACCATCGAGTGCGGCGCGATCCATCACGGCTCGATACGCGAGCGAGAAACGGGTGGAATCGCCGAGCTGGGAGAGGTACAACGTTCGCCGCACCAGGTGATCGTCGTCGGGCACGACATCCGTGAATCCGACGCGGTCCACCGGCGCGCACGCGGGCGCCGCGACTGCGTCGAGCGGAGTGGTGCCGAGCTTCTCCGCGAAGACGACGGAGGGACCTCGGCGATCCGCCCATCTCGCCATCGCTGAACCGGCGCAGACGCTCGACCGGTAGATGTCGAGGGCGACGACCGCTGCTCCCCCGCGCTGGAGCGCCGTGAGCGCGTGATCGAGCGTGGAATCGGGAAGCGGCCATCCAAAGCGGGCGATGTCCGGCTCCGTCACGCCGATCACCACCACCTCTGCCGCGCCCGGGCTCGAGTGTCGGGAACGGCTCGAGAGCACGTCGTACATCACGAGCCCGAACGGCTCGAGTGCCGTGCTCTCACGGAGTAGCCCGACGAACGCGAACGCCGACAGCACCGCCGCCACCACGGCCGGGCGGTGGTCAGTGCGCACGGTCAGTCGCTCGTGGCTCCAGCCGTCGAGTGCGGGCGGGCAGCTCCCGCCGCGCCGCCGATCGCGGACGCCGACTCATTCGGGTTGGGGCCGTACTCGTTCGCGCCAGCGTCGCTGGGGAAAGCCATCAGAACGAGGAGCACGACCGCTCCCACATAGGGAATCAGCGCCACGAGCCACCAGAGACCACTGCGCCCGGTGTCGTGCAGGCGCCGCACCGTCAGCGCTAGCGCCGGCACGAAGGTGACGATGAGGTAGGCGCCCAAGAGGATGAGCGGGAGCGAGCTGTCCTCCAGCCAGGCGATCGAGGCGATCGTCAGCGTGACCGCGACGGCGATGTTCACAAGCGTGAAGCCCCAATACTCCCGTCGTGACGCCCGGCCGTCGGTGACCCCGAGCTTCCTGAACGCCATCATGTACCAGCCCACGTGTACCTCCGGAGAGTGGCTTGCGGTACTATCGAAGAGGGCCGCGCAGGAACGTGCACTTCCCTGAGTACCGATTACCCTCGCGCCTACAAGCGTCAAGACCCTCGGCTCGCCGAACCACGATCGTGTCCGCACCTGCCGAGGGTCCGTCAGGTCACGGTGGGCTGTCGGCGCCAGCGTGATCAGTCACTCGGTCACTGGCGTAGTGTCCACGTCGCGCTGCTGCAGCTGCTGCCCGTGGTGACGGGGCCGAAGGTCGTGTGGGATCCATCGTCGTACTGCGCGACGCCGTACAGGTTGAACGATTCGCAGTCGCCGTTGGCGTACCAGTCGCCGAAGGGCGCGATCGTGCCCCGGTAATCGCCATCGACATAGATGCGAACGTAGAGGCCCGTCCGGTTGTCGACGTGGAGCACGCCGACGGCGGCGCCACGCGTCTTGACTCCGCCCTTCGCGGCAGGCGCTGCCATCGTCCGGCCTCGCACGTTCTTGACGTCGTCGCTCTTGATGTTCGCATCGGTCCCAGTGCCGCGGCTCTGCGTCGCGCGCGACGACACGTTTCTACCCCGCTGCGCCTGGGCGCCTGCGGGAACGGTAGCGGTGAAGGTGATTCCAGCGATCAGGGCAAGGATCCCGAGCTTGGACTTCATGATGTGGTCTCCGGCTGAGGTGGGTGATCGTGCACCATATAGGCGCACCCTGCGAGACTGTCAAGCACTCTCGCGCTCCCGGACGAGATGCCGGTCAGGGGCTGTGATGTCATCGGCGGGAGTGTCGGCAGTGCTTTTCCTGGTCGGCCGTCCAGTGACACCCGTGCGGATCGATGTCATGTTCGGCGAGTCCACGGCGGACGCTCCGCGCGCGGCGCGCGCGAGAACCCGCGATTCGAGGTGCGTGGCGACGAAGCGGGCCGCGAGACTTCCTCCGACCATCGTGATGAATGCCCCAACCGGTGAGTCGACTGCCATACCCGGCAGGAGGGCGAGTGCGATGATGGCAGCAACGATCGCGGCGGCGACGCTCACGACTGAAAGACCATCCGACGCCGAGTATGGGAGCGCTCGACGAATGGCGTCCGCGGGGGAGGCCGGAAGGCGGCGCCGAGCACTCATCCATGGCTCGTCGCGCCACTCCCGTTCACTGACCCGAGCGCGCCGAGGTGTCGGAGAACAGTGTCGATGCGCGTCTCCAATGAACCCAACGGCACCACCACGGGCGAGTAGCCGAGCAGGGTGTAGGCGCGCAGGAGCGCGCGATGCGTCTCGCGCGCCCTGGCCTCGTCGCTCACACGGCCCGAGGCAGCGCGACCGTCGAATGGCTCGACGATCTCCAGCACGAACACCGCTGCGTACGGCGCAAGGGCCGCCCCGTGCTCAATGATCGGCTCGGTGCGGAGGCCGTCCAACTCGGCATACGCGAGACCGTCGGGCCATCCACGGTCGCAGATCACGTAGCCCGACGACCCCAGCTCCGCCTCCCGCTCCAATTTGATCTGGCGGGAGGTCACCAGTAGCTGGAAGTCAGCTGTATGCTCGGTACGCCATTGCCGCGCCGTTGCCGCGCCGTGCACACGGACGAGCGAACCAATGACGTCGAGCGCTGCCTCGGGAACAATACTGAATCCGCGGTCGCGCAAGGCCGCGAGGAGCGTGGTCTTGCCAGCGTGGGGTGCTCCGGTCACGACGACTCGCGGCATGTAGGCTCGCAGTAGCGGCTGTACTTCACCTGGACGACGGAAGTGCCCCGCCAACGTACCAGAGCCACGACGTGCTTGACAGAGAGGCGCAGGCCGGAACGGTCGATTCCTTCGTGCGGCATCCAGGGGGGTGACAAGGCGCGTCGATGCCGTCATGTGGTGTTGAGCGGGCGTCACCCATTGGCGCGTCCCCGCCCGGACAGCAGCCACAGTGCGCCCGAACCGGGGTCGATCTCCTTCCAGGCCGCTTGACAGCGCCTGACCGCCGTGCCAGGCGGATCTTGCACTCTGGACAGTCACCCGTACGTTCGGGATCCGCGTCGGGCGAAAGTGCAGTGATGGACCAAGCCAGCGTGTGTAGCCAGGCCGCATAGTCTGTGTGATGCTCGCCAAGTCGATGAATCGCTTTGCCTACTCCCCACCTCGAGGTATTCCGTCAATGGGCGCTTCATCTTCGCGGGCCCCTGCACCCTTACTCAGAGCGCCTCGTGGCCGTGCTCCAACCTGCGTTACGCTGCTGGCTGCCTTGTCGCTACTTGCCGCACCACTCCAGGCGCAGGTTCGGCGAGCGCTGTTGATCGGCATCAACAAGTATCACTATGAAGACAGGATCGCGAAACAGTGGCGGACCACCTTGCCACGCGAAGCGCTCGCTGATCACCGTCCAGACTCGACTCGGCGGGGCGACATGCCCGATCTCGACGGTGCCGTCAACGACGCACGAGAGATGGCGCAAGTACAGAGCGGGACATACGAGTTTCGCGCGATCGATACACTGTATAATCAGCGGGCGACGCGCGCGGGCATCGTCACGGCAATCCGTAAGCTCATCGACGCGTCGAAGGCAGGCGACGTGGTCGTCTTCTATTATGCCGGCCATGGCTCGCAGCGCTACAACTCTGCCGCGCCGGCGAGCGCCTCCGCCAACAAGCTGGATCAGACGATCGTTCCGGCCGACGCCAACGTCGGGCAGTTCGATCTCCGCAATGCCGAGTTGACGGCACTGTTCAATGAGCTCCTGGCGAAAGACGTCACGCTCACCCTGATCTTCGATAGCTGCAACAGCGGCTCTGCGGTGCGCGGTCCGGCACCGCCAAAGTTGCGGTTTGCTCCGTTCGACCCACGGGACGCGCGCGATGCATCCGAGCCGGAGTCGCTCACGCGGCCGGGTCGCCGCAACCCCGCTCTGTTCGTCGCCGCCGCCCAGGAGAACCAATCGGCGGCCGAACAACCAGGGGGCGCGCACGGCGCGTTCACTGGCGCGTTGCTGGGCGTGTTGCGCAGCTCCGCGACGTCCGCCAATACGCCTGCCCAGCAGATCTTCCGGCAGGTGGAGGCGACGCTGCGGTGGAACAGCGTGGCCCAGGTGCCCGTGCTCAAGGGCACGGACGCGAATGGCGACCGCCCACTCTTCGGCGTGCTCACCGGTCCGGCGGCTCGCTACACCGTGTTGGCGTTGCAGGGAATGCGTGGCGCGCAGGGCGACACCGCCCTGCTCGACGGTGGTGCTGCCTTGGGGATCGGCGCGGGCACGGAGCTCCGTCTCCTCACGGATACGACGCGACCCCTTCGACTCCGCGTGGTCAGCTCGGACCTGGGCACCAGTCGCGCCGTGGCGATCACCGGAAAGCTGGGCAATACGCCGGGTGCCGCGTTCGCGGTCGACAAGTGGGTGCTGCCGGCTCAGGCGCAGATGAGAGCGTGGGTCCCGAAGGCGATGACCGGGCGGCAGCTCGCGGGCGCAGTATCGAGCCTGAGCGGGTTGCGGACGACGGATGTCGCCGAGTGGGTGCCGGACCCGTCGACGATCCCCGATGATGGACGTCCACTGTACACTGTGATCTTCGACTCCGGAACGTGGAAGGTGCGGACCCCAGCCAACGCCCTCATTCCGCTCGGTGCGGCATCGGCGGCGGAGGTGACAGCCGTGATCGGCGCACAACAGAAACGCGCCGCGGACTCGATC
>JBBQYZ010000323.1:0-4691 GCA_038208205.1 Gemmatimonadales bacterium
GCGCTCCCGCACCAGCCGGCGTAGACGAAGCCGCCCTGCCCCTCCATCACCTCCCGAAACCGGTCGTAGGTGAGGCTCCCGCGGATGCTGTTCGATTCGCGCCGGTCGAGGGCGGCGGCGAGCATGTCCCGCTGCATCGACGACAGGGTCTCGGCCACGTCCTCGCCGAGGGTGTCGAGCGAAACGGGCCGCTTCTCGCGTGTGTCACGACGCACCAGGACACCCTGGTTGGCGGCGAGGTCGCGCGGACCGATCTCGAGTCGCAGCGGGATGCCGCGCAACTCCCACTCGTAGTACTTGGCGCCTGGCTTTATCCCGTCGCGTCCGTCGATGTGGACGCGAAGCCGCGCCGACTCGCGGCGGTCCCACGCGCCGAGCGACCGGGCGACGCGATTCGCCGCTTCGAGCACCAGCGTCCGCTCGTCATCCGTCCGGTAGATCGGCACGATCACCAGCTCGATGGGTGCCAGTAGGGGCGGCACACGCAGTCCCGTATCGTCGCCGTGCGTCATGACCAGGCCGCCGACCATGCGCGTCGACACGCCCCAGCTCGTGTTCCAGGCGTACTCCGTGGTCCCGGTCTCCGACTGGAACTTCAGGTCGAAGGCACGGGAAAAGTTCTGACCCAGGTTGTGCGATGTCCCGGCCTGTAGCGCCTTGTTGTCCTGCATCATCGCCTCGCACGAGTACGTGCGCAGGGCTCCAGCGAACTTCTCCGCCTCCGTCTTCTGCCCCGTGATGACAGGCATGGCGATGTACCCCTCCATGAAGTCGCGATACACGCCGAGCATCTTGCGCGCTTCCTCCTCCGCCTCGTCGTGGGTGACGTGCGCGGTGTGCCCTTCCTGCCAGAGAAACTCGGTGGTGCGAAGGAACAGCCGCGTGCGCATCTCCCATCGCACGACGTTCGCCCACTGGTTCATGAGGATGGGCAGGTCGCGATAGCTCTGCACCCACTTGGCGAACATCGTGTAGATGATCGTCTCGGAGGTCGGTCGGATGATGAGCGGCTCCTCGAGCTTCTTGCCGCCGCCGTGGGTCACCACCGCCGCCTCGGGCGCGAAGCCCTCGACGTGCTGCGCCTCCTTGTGCAGGAACGACTCGGGAATCAGCAGCGGGAAGTAGGCGTTCTGATGGCCCGTCGCCTTGAACATGTCGTCGAGCGCGCGCTGCATGCGCTCCCAGATACCGTAGCCGTTCGGGCGAATCACCATGCAGCCCTTGACCGGCGAGTAGTCGGCGAGCTCGCTCTTCAGCACCACTTCGTTGTACCACGCGCTGAAGTCCGCCGCGCGCGTCGTGAGCTTCTTGTCGTCAGCCATTCGAGCCGTCGTCGTTCGAGAGGGTCAGGTACTCCTTGGCGCCGCTGGCCTGCGCGGCCTTCTTCTGCTTGGACAGCGACTGCGGCCGTAGCGCATACTCCACGGACTGACCAGCCGCACGGCGCCGCGACGCCTCCGCCATGATGCGCTCCAGCGGTGTACGCTCGTCGGCGGCGAGCCACACGTCGGCCGATACGTCAGCCGCTCGCATCAATCCTTTCGCCCGCAATAGCTCCCCGAGCACGACGTCGCCCATGCCGAAGCCGAGCGCCGGCATCTCCGCGCCTCCGAGCGACTGCAGGAGTGTGTCGTACCGGCCACCGCCACAGATCGCCCGGAAGTCGCCCGAGCGGTCGAACAGCTCGAAGACGATTCCCGTGTAGTACGCCAGCCCGCGCACGATCGAAAGGTCCATGCGAAGCCACGACTCGTCACTTCCGAGGAGCGCCGGCACGTAGCGCAGGAAGCGCTCGAACTCCGCCACGAACGGCGCTGCCGGCCCACCGCCGATCGCGGCCTGCAGCTCGGTGAACCGCACGTCGACGATCCGGACGACGCGTGGGATCGCGTCCGCGGGCACGCCGAGCGCGGCGAGCTTCTCCGTCGATACGTTCTCCGGTGTGCGCTCCAGCTTGTCGATCACGCTGTACGTCCCCGCGAGCCCGGCGACCGGGACGCCGAGGCTCTCGAGGTACCCCTGCAGAATGCGGCGGTCCGACACGCGAACCACCACATCGGACGACGTGAGACCGAAGGCGCGCATCATGTCCACGCTGCACGCCACCAGCTCGGCGTCCGCCGCGACTTCGTCAGCGCCGAAGATGTCGACGTTGAGCTGGAAGTGCTCGCGCAACCGTCCCTTCTGCTGGCGCTCGTAGCGGAACAGCTGCGGCATCGAGAACCAGCGCACCGGCTTGCGCAGCGCGTTCGCCCGCGCCGCGACCATGCGCGCCACGGTGGGCGTCATCTCGGGACGGAGCGCGACCTCCCGTCCCCCTTTGTCGATGAAATTGTACAGCTGTCCGACGATCTCCTCGCCGCTCTTGCGCGTGTAGAGCTCGAGCGGCTCGAGCGGCGGGCCATCATACTCCACGAACGCGTACCGGCGCGCGACGTCGCGCCAGGCGCGCATGATGAACGCACGCTCGGCCAGCTCCTGAGGGTAGAAGTCACGGAAGCCGGGGAGGGCGCCTTTGAACATCCGTCAAAGCTACTCAGTGAACGGAGAGACCTGCAACCGCGTCATCGCATCGCCCACGGTGTGGAATGAACCCGTCACGAGTGCCGTGCCGCCGAGCGACTCGACGCGCACCAGCGCGGCGTCGAAGTCGCCGCACCGCTCGGCGGCGTAGCCGCGCTGCACGCAATACTCCGACGCATCGTCGAGCGACCAGGCGCGCGCCGTCGGCGCCGTCGGGGCGTTTGTCAGGATGAAGCGGTCGCTCACCGGGGCGAGGGCGTCGAGCATGGCTCGCCAATCCTTGTCGCCCAGTACGCAGAGCAGCGTGGTGACGGGGAGCTCGTGCTCCACCGACTGCAGGCTCGCCGCGAGCGTCGCCGCCCCGTCCGGGTTGTGCGCGACGTCGAAGATCCACCGGTCGACCCGCTGAAAGCGCCCGGGCAGCCGCACCTGGCGAACCGCGACTGCGGCCTCGTGGAGCGGCACGGCGAACCGCCCGCCCGCGGCATTCAGCAGGGCGAAGGTGAAGGCGAAGTTGATCGCCTGGTGCCGGCCCACGAGGGGGGTCTCCACCACCGCCTGCGCGCCGAGGGCGACGAGGCTGAATCGCGTCCCCCGCGCGCTCACCTCGATGTCTTCGATGCGCGCTTCTTCGCCGACGACGCGCACCGGGTCTGCGCCAGCGGCGCGGGCGGCGCGGGCGAGCCAGCCCCGCACCACCGGGTCAGGCTCACCGATCACGGCGGCCCGGCGGGCCTTGAAGATCCCCGCCTTCTCGCGGGCAATGTCCTCGAGCGTGGGCCCGAGGTATTCGACGTGATCGAAGCCGATCGAGGTGACGCCAGCCGCGATGGGGTCGACCACGTTGGTGGAGTCGAGCCGCCCTCCCAGCCCCGTCTCGACCAGGGCGACATCTACCTGCTCCCGCTCGAAGTGGAGAAAGGCCAGCGCCGTCGTCGCCTCGAAGAATGAGGCGCCGAGACGCTCGACGCAGGACGTCCATTGGCGGATGAAGCTCACGACGGCGTCCTCGGCGATCGGCACGCCGTCGACGGAGATCCGCTCGCGGAAGTCGACCAGGTGGGGTGAGGTGTAGCGCCCCACCCGGAGCCCGCGCGCGCGCAGCAGCGCGTCGGCGGTCGCGACCGAGCTTCCCTTGCCATTCGTTCCGGCGATGTGTACCACGGGGTACGCGAGGTGCGGGTCGCCCATCTCGGCGAGCAGCTCCCGCGTGCGCTCCAACCCGAACTTGAACGACCCGGTGGTGCGCGCGAAGAGGTACTCGAGCGCCGCGGGGTACTCGGTCAGGGGGACGCCCACCCCGACGCCGCGGGTCGGCCACTCATGTGACGCAACAGCTGGCCGACGGTATGCTTGAGCTCCCGGCGGTGCACCACCTGGTCGACCATCCCGTGGTCGAGGAGAAACTCAGCCGTCTGGAACCCTTCCGGAAGGTCCTGCCCGAGCGTCTGCTTGATCACGCGCGGACCAGCGAAGCCGATCACCGCACCGGGCTCGGCGAGGATGGCGTCGCCGAGCATCGCGTAGCTCGCGCTCACGCCGCCGGTGGTGGGATTCGTGAGGAGGCAGATGTACGGGATGCGCCGTTCGGCCAGCTGCGCGAGCACTGCGCTGACCTTCGCCATCTGCATCAGCGAAAGCACTCCCTCCTGCATGCGCGCGCCGCCCGAGGCGCACACGACGATCAGCGGGTGCTTCCGCTCCAGCGAGCGCTGGCCCAGGCGCGCGATCTTCTCGCCCACCACGGAGCCCATCGATCCACCCATGAACGCGAAGTCCATCACACCGAGACTCACCGGCAGCTCCTCGACCGACCCCGACGCGGCGAGGAGCGCATCGCCCTCGCCGGCGTTCGCCGTCGCCTTCTTCAAGCGCGCGGGATACTCGGGGAATCCGAGCGGATCGGTAGAGCGGATGGTGAGCTCGAGCTCCTCCAGGGTGCCATCGTCGAGCAGGATGTTGGCGTAGTCGTTGGCCCGGATGCGACGGTGGTAGTCGCAGGTCGGACAGACATTGAAGTTGCGCACGAACTTCTCGCGAATGTCCGTATGCCCACACGCCTCGCACTTCTCCCACACGTCGGCGGGAATCTCCAGCCGCTCCCGCTGCGGCTGTCGCGGTTTCTTCTCCTTCCGGAACCAGGCCATAGCGGGAATGTGACCGGGGTC
>JBBQYZ010000324.1:0-4691 GCA_038208205.1 Gemmatimonadales bacterium
TCCCCGGTGCGATAGAGCCGGGCACCGGGCATGTCGCCCAGCGGGTCGGGCACGAAGCGCTCGGCCGTCAGCGCCGGCCGCGCGAGGTAGCCGCGCGCCAGCCCCGCGCCCCCGATCCAGAGCTCCCCGGGCACGCCCTCCGGCACCGGCTGAAGGTGCCCGTCCAGCACGTAAAGCCGCGTATTGGCGATCGGGCGGCCGATGGCCGGAGACTCGCTCGCGCCGCGCGGCACCAGTGCCCACGTCGAGAAGACCGTGTCCTCGGAGGGGCCGTATAAATTATAGACTCGGCTAACGGTTCGCTGCCTATAGATCCGGCGCACCAGCTCGCTCGACAGCGGCTCACCCGCCAGGTTGATCGTGCGCACGGAGGCCGGCAGCGGCCCGGCCTGCATCAGCTGGTCCAGCGCCGAGGGGACTGTGGTGACCAGGGTCACCTCGGCGGCGGCGGGCAAGTCGGAGAGCTGCCTCGCGTCCGTTGCGAGGATCATCCGCCCGCCCCAGCACAACGGTGCGAAGAGCTCGAACACCGAGAGGTCGAAGGAGATGGAGGTCGATGCCAACACACCAACGAGCTCATCCGGCGCGAAGGCATCGCGCGCCCATGAGAGCAGTGCTACCGCGCTCCGATGAATGATCGCCACCCCTTTGGGCCGCCCCGTCGAGCCCGACGTGTAGATGACGTACGCCAGGTTCTGCGCCATCACGCCGGAGTCCGGGCTGTCCTGGGCTTCCGCGGCGATGGCCGCTCCGTCCCGGTCGAGGCACACCACCGCGGCGCTTGAGCGCGACGGCGCGAGCAGCGCACCGAGCAGCCGCTCGTGCGTCAGGAGCACACGCGCTCCGCTGTCGGCGAGCATGAAGGCCAGCCGCTCCGCCGGGTACGCCGGGTCGAGCGGCACGTAGGCACCCCCGGCCTTGAGGATCCCCACGAGACCCACCACCATCGCCACCGAGCGCTCCAGGCAGAGAGCGACACGCACCTCGGGTCCGACGCCCAGCCGCCGCAGGTAGTGGGCGAGTTGGTTCGCTCGCTGCTCGAGCTCTCGATAGCTCAGCCGCTCCGCTCCGCAGACGAGCGCCACCGCGTCGGGCGTTCTCTCGGCCTGCGCCTCGATCAGCTCGTGCAGGCACTGGTCCCTCGGGTACACGCACTCGGTCGCGTTCCACTCCACGAGCAGTCGCCGCTCTTCACGCGCCGTGAGCAGCGGCACCTGCGACACGGGACCGGCTGCGGCGTAGAGGAGCCCGCGCATGAACACATCGAACTGGTGCCGCAGCCCGAGCACGCTCTCGGGCGGCAGAATCGTCCCATCGAATAGGCATCGACACTCCGACGCGTCCTCCGCGAGCAACAGCGCCAGGTGCGTGCCCGGCGGCGGGACGTACTGCTCGAGCGGAACACCGCGCTCGATGACCAGCGGCAGAGCCGACTCTCCTGCGGCTCCATCACGAGAGCGGAGCACGGGGTAGCGCGCGAACACGTCGCGCGCGTAGGGCGCGTGCTGGCCGACGAGAGCAACCTGCTCGAGGATCCGTTGGCACGCGGTATCGAAGGATTGCCTGAGGTCGAGCTCGACCCGGAGCGGCACATGCGTCGAGAACCACATCTCCATTCCCGACACACGCTCTCTCAGCGCCGCATCGCTGTACCGACACTCGAGCCTCGACTGACCGGTGACGCGCGCGAGAAAAGCGACGAACGCTGCGATGACGAAGTCGCCCCGACTGCACTCCTGGTCACGCCACCCGGAACGGGCCGCGGAGAATTCTGGAAGACCAATCGTGACGTGCTGGTAGTGCGCGCGCGCCGCCGTCACGCGAGGTGCCTCGGCGCCCGCGAGATTTGCGTACGGGAGAACGGCGGGCTGCGGGTGGGAAAGCCGGTCGACCCAGAACGCCTCATGGCCGGCGGCGAGGTGGTCGAGCACGGAGAGGCGAGCCGCAAGCTGCTCGTCGGGCTCGGGTAGTCTCACGCCTTCCTTCAGCTCATGACGCGCTACCAGGTCGCTGGTGGCGACGGCGTGTCCGGCCAGCGTGCAAATGCCGCCGAGCGAGACCGTCCCCTGCCGTGCGGCGACCGTGATCGACTCGTCCAGTCCCACTATCGTGCCCGGAAGCGCGGCAGACACGTCAGCGGAGGCAACGATCTTCCGCACCGCGAACAGGCCGGCGGGCAACGCGAGCTTGGGCAAGCCGAGCGGGTTGGGATAGGGTCCGAAATCGAGCGCTCGAGCCAGCGCGGCAATCTCGCCCGCGTCGCGGTCCCAGGAGATCGTGCAGGCGGCGCACGGTCGATCGGCGCGGGAGTAGAGGGTGCGAGCGCGCAGATCCTGTCTCACCGGGCATTCGCGCTCCGTCGCCAGCTCCTCCACCAACTCGGCGAAGGACGCCGTCGCCGCCTCGTAGCACTTCGCGTTCAGCGTGAGCGAGGTCTCGCCGTCGGCGATGTCCACAAGTCGCTGCTTCAGGATGTCTCCGGCATCCACCTGCCCGGTCATCAGGTGCCAGGTGACGCCATGCTTCTTCTCTCGGCTGAGGAGCGCCCAGGCCGTGGCGTGCACCCCAGCGTACCGGGGCAGAGGACCATCATGGAAGTTGATCGCGCCGCGGCGGGGCAGCCTGAGGATCTCTTCGGGGATGATCCAGGGATTGACGACGCTCAGGAGATAGTCGAAGGGACGCTCGCGCAGTCGCTCGGGGATGTCATCACCGGGAGAGACTAGTGGAATCCGATGCTCGTTCGCCCAGTCCACGACCAGTGTGTCGGATGAGATGATGCCGCGGATCTCGTGACCACCCTCCGCGAGGATGTCCGCGCACCGCACGAGGTGCGACTGCGTGCCGATGAACCAGCAGCTCAGCTCGACGCGCTCGTTCATGACCAGCCTCGCCGCGGTGGGAGCGACGCTACGGCTTCTCGGCTGCTTGATCCATGCTCGTTCTCAGGCTGAGCGGTCGCATGTCGGTCCACACTTCCTCGATGTAGGCCAGGCACTCCGCCTTCGTGCCGCTCTTGCCCGCGTCGCGCCAACCGGGCGCATTTTCACGGTCGACAGGCCAGATCGAGTACTGTTCTTCGTGGTTCAGCACGACCCGGTACACGGTCGTGTCTTCATCGTCACTGGTGCGCATCTCGCCTCCTTCGGACTGCGCCGTCGCCTTAACATGCAGCGCGCGACTCCCGCGCGCGATGCCCTCGCTTCCGCTCTCCGGTCGAGCCCGTTGGTGAGAGCGACGCGCGGGGCGCCGTCAGGCCGGCTCGCCCACCATCACGTTCAGCGCGCGCGCCATCTCGTCGGCCGTGTTGTAGCAGTGCGGCGATAGCCGGATCGCGCCCTCGCGCGATGAGTGCGACACACCGGCCGCGGTGAGCCGCGCCGACGCCGCGCGCGGGTCCGCGGGGGCGATCGCGACGATCCCCGCGCGCCGCGCTGCATCCGGTGGCGTGATGAGCCGCACGTCGCTCCGTGTCGCCGCCCACTCGATCGCCACATCCGTGACGCGTCGAATGTGGCGCCCGACCTCGTCCAGCCCGAGTCCGAGCAGGAGCTCGACGCTGGCATTGAAGCCGGCAAAGTCCTGTATTGGCAGCGTATTCACCTCGAAGCGGCGCGCGTCGTCCAGGTAGGTGAAGTCGTAGTCCGTGAGTCGCGTGAAATCTTCGGAGCCCCCCCCTCGCATCGCCATCCACCCCACGACGCCGGGCTCGAGTCGGCGAGTCAGCTCATCGCGTACGTACACGAACCCCGAGCCCCAGGGCGAGAGCAGCCATTTCTGCCCCCCGCTGGCGAGCACGTCGATGTGACACGTCTTCACATCGAGCGGCGCCGCGCCGACTCCCTGGATGGCATCCACGATGAAGTAGAGCCCGCGCTCGCGACATGCGCGCCCGAGCGTCTGCAGGTCCACCCGATAGCCGGTCGCGAAGGACACCCACGACGTCGTGACAGCTCTCACATGCGGGCGGTCCAGCGCGCGGAGCAGCGCCTCCTCGTCGGGGAGCGTGCCGCAACAGGGCACTCGCTCGAACTTCACGCCTCGCCGCGCCAGCGCCATCCACGGATACACGTTCGCGGGAAAATCGCGGTCGTGCGCCAGGACGATGTCGCCGGCGCCCAGGGGAAGCGCGAGCGCCGCCAGGTTGAGCCCGTACGTGGTGTTGACCATCAGCGCGATCTCCGATGCGGACCCGGCCACCAGCCTCGCGGCCAGCTCGCGAGCGCGGCGCAGAGTGGAGGCCTCGTGCTCGTACGTCAGTCGGTACGGCTCGGCGCGCAACGCGAGGATGCCGGTGATGGCGCGGACGGTCCGCTCCGGCAGGGGACCGGTGGCCGCGTTGTTGAGGTAAATCGCGTCACCTCGCGCGGCCCACGGAAACTCGCGGGCCCGCAGCTCGTTCACGTCGTACGCCATGATGCGGCTAGGGAGACGTGCCCGCGACCGGAGCCGCGACGGTCTCGGGCTCCCGGAGCAGCCGCGGATCGAGCGCGTCGCGGAGTGCGTCACCCAGCAGGTTGAAGCCGAGCACCGCCGCGCCGATGGCCATCCCGGGGAATACCGAAGTCCACGGTGCGGTGCGAAGCTGGTTGAGGTCACGACCGTCTGCGATCATCGAGCCCCAGCTTGGTGTGGGCGGTTGCACGCCCAGACCCAGGAAGGAGAGCGCGGCTTCGGCCATCATCGCGCCG
>JBBQYZ010000325.1:0-4683 GCA_038208205.1 Gemmatimonadales bacterium
AGATCGGGTTGTCGAAGACCGCGACCTCGATCGGAGCCGTCTCCGCCCCCGACGCCACGCGGTGCTCGTAGTGTGACCGAATCCGGTCGACGGGATGCCGGACCACATAGATCAGGCGCACATCGGGGACGACTCTCGCCATGCGCTCCGCGACACCCTGGTAGCGCGGGAACTTGGTGTAGATGGTGGACGCCTCGCCCAGCGCAGTCGCGTCTCGGGGCGCCCCTGCGAACTGGTGGCAGTACCAGTCGAGGCCTCGCTTCCAGTTCATGTCCTCGGCGAAGAAGTCGAGCTCCTTGATCTTCGGCATGAACACCTGCGGATGGGGACGCAGGTAGTGATAGAGGCTCGTCGTCCCCGCCTTCATCGCGCCCACCACCACGAAGTTGGGCAGCCTCTCGTGCAGAGGCGCGGCTTGGGCCACGTCAGTCGCCGCCGGCGGCCGCGAGCGGAAGGTCCGCGGCGAACTCGTCGGGAACCATGTCGAGCTCGATCGAGTGCGGCACGAGCGGCGGCCGACGGAGAAAGACCCGGGCGGGAACTCGGAGGGCGGTCTCGAAGAGGATCCCGATGGTCCGGCCGAGCGCGGGATTCTCGAGGTAGTCGAGGTCGACCGCCACCCTGGCCGGCGCGACCTCACGGAGGTAGTACTCGTCGACGGCGTCCCGCTCTCCCCAGAGCACGTCCTCGTCGTTCAGGAGCAGCACGCCCGGCCCCGTCAGCCCGGGACGGTACCGGAACACCGCGCCGAGATCCGCAGGGTAACGGTCCGCGAGCGCGGGTGTCTGCGGGCGGGGCCCGACCAGTGTCATCTGGCCGAAGAGGACGTTGATCAGCTGCGGCAGCTCGTCGACACACGTGGCTCGCAGGAATCGGCCCAGTGGCGTCACCCTGCGGTCTCCGGGGACCGTGAGCGTCGAGCCGGAGGCGTCGGCGACCATGGTCCGGAACTTGAAGATCGAGAACAACGCGCCGCCTTGCCCGATCCGAGACTGGCGGTACAGGGCAGGGCCCCTGCTGGTCAATCGCACCGCGAGCGCGACGATCAACATCGGCACCGCGAGCACGAGAAGCGCCGCACTCGCCACGACGAGGTCCAAGAGGCGTCGAAGGACGCCCGGTCCAATGCTTCTGCTCTCCACTACGAGTCCTTTCCCCCAGGGGTCTTTACGTTGAGGCCGGCCTTGTCCTCGTTCCAGAGCCACGTCGATTCCCGCTCCTGCCAGAAGGCCGACAGGGCGGAGCGGTATCCATTGCGAAACTCGGGGTCGTCGAGCGTCATGGCCTGCTCGGCGAGGAACAAGGGGAAGAAGACAGCGACGAGGCCCACGGGCACGCCCGCTCGCTTCAACTGCCGTTCGATGAACTGGCGCACCAAGTCGGGGAACCAGCCCTGCTCGAAGTACGAGTACCGGAACCCGACGAGGTTCGACCAGTCGCCGTACTCCGCCCACCGGTCCTGCGCCCGCCCCCAGCTCGGGTGTCCGGGAACGACACCGGCGTTGCCGGGATAGGCGCGGTCCAGGTAGAACCCGTACGACGTCGGGAACTTGAAGATGTCCTGGAAGGGCAAGCCGTTCAATCGGGCCAGCTCCCAATCGACGACGCCCTCGATCTGGGCCTCGCCCATGAGCAGGTTTCCCATCCAGAAGTCGCCGTGCACGCCGACGAGCGGAAGGCGCATGCCCTCGAGCTCGAGCCCTCGACGCGTGAGGCTCTCGAAGAGCTCCTCCTCGATGCTGTTCCAGCCGATCTCACGCCGGTAACGGGTCCGGACACCGTCCACGCAGGCGTCGATCGACACGCTGTCGATGAGCACCTCGCCGGTCGTCGTCGTGCGCTGGAACCGCTCGAGCCATTCCGCGGCCGCACGAAAGTCACGGGCGACCCGACCGGGGTCACTCGTATGGCCGGGCGAGTAGTAGCGAGCGGTCATCGGCTCACCCTCGACCGGCGACTCGACGAGCACGAGTTGACCTTCGAGTCGCTCCAGCGCGATGGGTTCGGGCGCACCGCGCATCGCCTCGGGAGCCATCAGCCTGAGCTCCTTAAGCGCGGCGTACTCCGCCATGAGCGCGGCCTCCGCGCTCGGCCTTCGGGCCGCCTTCACGACGGCTCCGAGCTCTCCCCGCGCGTCGAACAGGATCAACGTCACCTTGCTCGAGTTGCGGTAGAGCCCGGCCACGATGCCGCCCGTGAGCCGAGGGCGTTCGTTGCCCGCTTCGGCACGTCCGTTGTTCAGCCAGGCCAGGAGGGCGTCGATCATGCCGACCTCATTGCCACGACGGCCATCCCGGGGCTGAGCGCGACACGCAGCCGGTGAGGCACACGAAGAGCCGTCCACCGTCCCCAATCGAGGACTCGCTGACGCAGGCGCGCGGTACGCGGGCTCGCGCTGCCGACATAGGGGAAGAACAGGCGGGTGAGGAAGTAGTCGAGCTCCGCGCGGCGGTCGGCGGACACGAGATACGCGGGGCAGCGCTGACTCGGCAGCGCGAAGTAGGTGTGGATCTCGGTGAACCCGGCGGTGCGCAGGCCCCGCGCGAGGGCGCGCGAGGTGAAGTGCTTCCGCTGCAGCAGAGCAGTGGGAGACCAGCGGTTGGGAACGCCCGCATAGAGCCAGCCGTCGCGCGTCAAGGACGCGACCAGGAGCGGCAGGAGCTCCGATGCCCCGTCGCCGTCCTCGTAGATGGACTGCCAGGCCGCGAGGTCTCCGACGACGATGCCCGTGAACGGGCCCTCGCGCAGCGCGAGCGCCAGCTCTGAGGCGGTTCGCGTGGGAACGATCGCGTCGGGCACCGACTCGTGGTCCACGGACAGGAGGAGCAGGTGCTCCTGCGACGACGGCACGACGAAGCGCCAGTTGAGAAGGCGGGCGTCGGAGGTCATGTCAGCCCCTTGACCATGCCCGTCCACATCGCTTTCGGGACGCGGCGTTGCTCCGGGGGAACTCGCGTGGCCGCGATCGCAAGCATCGCGACGCCGAACGCGATACCGCCGGCCGCCATCGAGACGAAAAGTTGCTGGTGAGCCGTCGCGAAGATGGCGACTGCCATCGGGATCGTCGCGAGCGCCGGAACCGCGACGGCTTCACCGAGTGCCGAGCTGCCGACGGCCCGCCGCAGGATGTAAGCGTACGCCACGAGCAGGCTCGTCTCGCAGATGACGGTGGTGATCGCCGCCCCCAGATACGACCAACGGGGGATGAAGTAGAGGTTGAGCGCGACGTTGACCGCGGCGGCTGTCGTGACGGCGACAGTGCGGCGGGTCTGCCGGTCCATTGCGGCGAGCGCAAGGCTGAACGTGTGACTCAGCATCCGAACCGGGATGACCAGGACGAGGAGCTGATACGTCAGCACGGCTCGGTCGAAACGCTGGCCGTAGAGAAAGCGGAAGATCTTCGGCGCGAGCAGCAGGCTGGCGACTGCGATCGGCATCGCGATCAAGCCGATGATCCGGAACGACGCGTCACGCAATCTGGCGAAGTCGTCTCGGCGCCCGGGCCACGCCTTGCTCATCTGCGGATAGAGCGCGTAGTTGATGCAGCGCGCGAGCACATTCATGTAGAGCACGAGGTTGGTGCCCGCCTGATAGAGGCCGACGGCGACCGGCCCCTGAAAGATGCCGAGCATCACCGAATCGGCTCGCATGTACGTCAACGTGAGCGTGTCGCTGATGGCGAAGGGCGTGCACCGGCGGGCGGTCTCCCGCAGGAACGCGATGTGGGCCCGAGGAATGGGAACGGCGCCCAGATGTCGACCGACCACCACCCAGCCGGCGAGAGCACCGAGCGCGCGTGAGACGGTGAACGCGATGAGGGCGCCCCGTACGCCGCCGCCGGACGCGAGGATGACAGCGGTGGCCACCAAGAACGCCAGCTCCTGGAGCGCAGTCGCGATGGTTTCGAGCCGGAACCGCTCCCACGCCCAGAAGGCGGCGAACTGCACTCTGGCCATGCCGTCGAACGCCATCCCGACCGCTGCGATCGAGAGCGCGGTCGCGGTCTGAGCCGATGCGCCCACCACGATCGTGCCGACGACGAAGAGAGCCGTGAACAGTCCACCGGCGAGCAGCGCGATGAGAGTGCCGGCCTCGACCCACTTTCGGCTCTCGTCGGGCCGGCGGGCCACTTCGCGCGCGAGCAGACTCGGTATCCCGTAATAGAACGGCAGCATGGCCGTGAAGGTCAGGGCGAACTGGAACACGCCGAGAGAACGAGGACCACCGGCCCGCGCCACCATCACCACTACGCCCAGCCCCGAGATCGCACGGGCTGCGAACGTCAGGAGTTGCCAGACCGAGTTGGCCGCCACGGTCCTCGAAGGCGAACGCGGGGGGCCTTCCATCACGGCCACGGGTCTACGAGCCATCAGAGCGGGCGTGGCTCGAAACGACGGACGTGCCTTCGATCCGTCGCTCCCTCTGGCTACCCGACGGTTGGCTGCCCGTTGCGGGCGAGCCCTGCGCCCACGCGACCATGGCCTCGAGGCCCTCGGCGATCGACGTCCGGGCCGCGTATCCGAAGCCGGTCGCGGCGACGCTCGTGTCTGCCGCCGTGTGTCGTACGTCGCCTTGCTGAGTGCGTCCGACGGTGATGTCGACGGGCCCACAGAGGGCCTCCACGATCGCAATCACGTCTTTCATCGACGTGCGTGACCCGCCGCCGATGTTCGCGACACCACA
>JBBQYZ010000326.1:0-4676 GCA_038208205.1 Gemmatimonadales bacterium
GCAGCTCGATAGGAACGCAATGATCCTCAAGGGCTATAACGTCGGACCGCTGCTCAGGAGCACCATCCGGGAGATCGGCGCGGATCGCATCCCGTCGCTCGCCGCCGAAACGGCATACTACTTCTTCTTCTCGCTCTTTCCCCTCCTGCTCTTCCTCACGCCGCTGCTCGGGCTGATGGGCAACGGTCGGGAGTTGATGACTTCGATGCTCGGGCGCCTCTCGGCCACTCTCCCGCCCGATGCGCTGTCGCTGCTGCAGCGCACCGTTGGTGAGATCGTCAGCTCGAGCGGGGGGCCCGGCGTGATGTCGGTGGGTGCACTTCTGGCCGCCTGGTCGGGATCCAACGTCTTCGGCTCGCTGATGGCAGCGCTCAACGTGGCGTACGACGTGAGCGAGACCCGCCCCTGGTGGCGGCGCCAGTTGCTTCGCCTCGCATGCCTCGGCGCGGCCGGCGCGATCGTCATCGCCGCCACGCTGGTCTTTCTCGACGGCGAACGGCTCGCCGGATGGGTGGGCGAGACACTCCACCTCGGCGCGTTCGGCATCGCCGTCATCACCGTCGGCCAGCTCGTGCTCGCCGTGGCGCTGCTGGTCGGGCTCGGGATGACGTTGTTCCGGCTCCTCCCGAACGTGCGCCAGCGCTGGTGGCACCTGCTCATCGCCTCGTGCGTCACGACGGCCCTCTGGATCGCCGCGACCCTGCTCTTCCGCCTCTACGTCCAGCACTTCGGGGCGTACAACAAGACGTACGGTACGATTGGCGGGGTGATCGCGCTCCTCACCTGGATGTACTACACGATGTTCGTCGTGTTGTCCGGAGGAGAGCTGGCCGCGGAGTTGCACCACGGCAGCGGAGCACTCGATCCGGAGACGGGGGCGGTCTACCTCGGGCGCATCGTGTCGGAGAGCGGACCGGGCCGCGCCTCGATGGAGAAGGTGACCCGCGCGCCCTGAGCGCTATGCGTGCGGCACGAGCACCACGCCGCTGCCGCGGTGCAGTCCGAGCTGCGCCGCCGCGCTTCCGTCGCGCACCGCGATCTCGACCAGCCCATTGGACCCCACCAGCGCGAGCGGCGCGCCCGACTCCGCCTCGGCATAGGTCCGGCGGAGCGGCAGTGATCGTCCGACGACCGACACCGTTCCCCCGCGTCGGGACATCAGGTTGGTGACCGCGTTACCGAATCGGTCGATCGCGATCACCGTGCCCAGCACCGCTCCGTCAGCGCGGCGTACCGCTTCTGGAGTGCGGCGAACGCACGGCGACGTCATCGGCTCGCCGAGTGCGTCGATGGACGCGCCCAGAGCGAGCGAGGCGGCGGCCGGCGCGAACAGATCGCGGCCGTGGAAGGTGGGTGCGGCGCCGGCCGGTACGGGAAGCGTGACGCAGCGTGCGCCGGCGTGAAGCAGCGCTGGCGACAGCACGCCGTTGTCGGGTCCGACGAGAAATCGTCCTTCGCTCTCGACCGCGAGAGCGGCGCGCTGCCCGCCGACGCCCGGGTCCACCACGATGAGGTGAACCGTGCCGCTCGGAAAGCGCCGCCAGTATCGCGCGACGGCGAGTCGCGCTCCCTCCACGTCCTGCGCGGCCAGGTCGTGGGCCACATCGACGAGGCTCACCTCCGGCGCCATGGTCGCGAGCACGCCCTTCATCTCGCCGACGTAGCCGTCGGCAGTGCCGAAGTCGGTGAGCAGGGTGACGACGCGCGTCATGAGTGCAGCTCGCTCATGCAATGGAGCTACGCTTCCAGCGGCCCGCGCGCCAGATCAGCATCATCGCGACGGCGCGGCCGAGTGCGGTGATGGCGATCGTCCACCAGAGCCCCGTGCTCCCGTATCTCGCCGCCGCCCACGCGGCGAGCGGGATCCGGCTCGCCGTGATCACGGTCGAGGTCAGCATCGGTGCAAGGGTGTAGCCTGCCCCGCCGAGCGCACCCTCGAGCACGATCTCCGCGCAGATGCCGAGCTGCGACACCGCGGCGATGCGCAGGTAGCGCGCGCTCTCGGCGATCACGGCCGGGTCGTTGGTGAAGATCGCCGCGAAGCTCGCCGGCCAGATCAGCTCGACGACGCAGGCGACGACACCGAACATCGAGCAGAAGGCGACCGAGAGCCACCCCGCCCGCGCCGCACGATCGGTGCGGCCCGCGCCGAGGTTCTGCCCGACGATCGCCGCCGTGGCGGCTCCGAATCCCACGCCGATCATGAAGAGCCAGCTCTCGACCCGGTGCCCGATCCCGAGCGCGGCCAGCGCCGGGGTGCCGAACTGCGTCGCCGTCCGCGTGACGAGCACGTAGATCAGCGAGAACACCACCCCTGTCACGGCGGTCGGCAGACCGATCCGCACGATCGCGCCGAGCGCCTCCCACCTGGGACGACCGAACTCGATCACGCCGCGACGGAGTGCGATCAGAAGACCGAAGACGAAGGCGACGGCACGCGTGCAGATGGTCGCGATCGCGGCGCCGGCCACGCCGAGCGCGGGCATCGGTCCCCACCCCACGATCAGCATCGGATCGAGCACGAGGGTCACCCCGACGGACGCGCACAGCAGCAGGAACGACGTACGCGTGTCGCCGGCGGCGCGAAACGCGGCATCGACGGCGAAGAATCCGAAGATCAGCGGCGCGCCGAACAGGTAGGTGCCCAGGTAGCGGATGCCGAGCGCCGTCACCTCACGAGGCGTGTGCATGACGCTGAACAGCGAGGGAAGCAGCGCGAGCCCCACGACGGCGCAGGCCACCCCGAGTGCCAGCGCGAGGAGCACGGCGTCGCCGGAGATGCGCGCCGCCTCGTGGCCGCGGCGCTCCCCGTACCGGCGCGACGCCACCGCCGTGAGCCCGACACTCACCATCTCGGCGATGGAGACGAACATCCAGATCCAGAACACCGCCGTGGACGCCGCCGCGAGCCCGGTCGCGCCCACGCGGGTGCCGATCCAGAAAGTGTCGACGGAGAAGAACAGCGTCATCAGGAGGGACGACGCCACGGCCGGCAGGGCGACGCGGGCGATCGTTCGGGGCAGCGGGTCGACGACGAGGTGCGTCGCCTCCCACTCGCCGGTCACTGCGACGGGAGCGAGTCCTTCGTGCGGCTCGATCGGCAGCGAGCCGCCGAGCATCACGACGTCAGGCCCGCACGGCGGCAGCAGCCGCTTCGCCGATGCGGTTCGCGATCGCGACGAGAGCACGCGCCGCGGCCGACCCGGCATCGGCGGCCACGATCGGTGTTCCCGCGTCGCCGCCTTCCATCACTCGCGGATAGAGCGGCACCTGACCGAGCAGCGGCAGGTCCACCGCCTTGGCCAGCCGCTCGCCGCCGCCCGAGCCGAACAGCGCGCTCGGCTTGCCGCAATGCGGGCACTCGAACCAGCTCATGTTCTCCACGATGCCGAGCACCGGGACGCCGACGCGCTGGAACATCTTCACGCCGCGCAGCGCGTCGCCCACGCTGACCTCCTGCGGCGTCGTGACGATCACTGCGCCGTCCACCTGCGTGGCCTGTACGAGCGAGAGCTGCGCGTCGCCGGTGCCGGGCGGCATGTCGACGATGAAGTAGTCGAGCTGACCCCACGCCACGTCCTGCAGGAACTGATTGATGATCTTCATCACGATCGGGCCACGCCAGATCGCCGGTTGATCGGGCTCGATCATCATGCCCAGCGAGATCAGCTTCACGCCGTGCGCTTCGAGCGGGACCATCTTCTCGTTGATCACCGGCGGTGCGCCGCTGACGCCCATCATCCGCGGAATGTTGGGGCCGTAGATGTCGGCATCCATCAGCCCGACGCGGTTGCCCGAGGCCGCGAGCGCGACGGCGATGTTGACGGCAACCGTGGACTTCCCGACCCCGCCCTTGCCCGACGACACCGCGATGACGCGGCCGAGATTGGCATAGTGCTTGGGGGTGGGAGCGGCGGGTCGGGCTGGTGCCGCGGGCGCCTGGTCGATCACCGGCAGCGCGCGGCCCGCTGGTCGTCCACCCGCGGTCGCGTTCTTCACCTCGAGCTGAATGTCCCGAACGCCCTGGATACCTTCGAGCGCTCGTCGAACCTCGCGGGCGAGCGACGGGTCATCGCCCGGTGCGAGCTGGAGTGTCGCACGCACGCGGCCCTCCGCGGTGGTGGCGATGTCGCGCACCTGCTGGGACGAGAAGACATCCGCGCCGGTGCGCGGGTTTCGTATCTGCGAGAGCGCCGAGGCGAGTCGCTCCTGAAGGGTCGTTGGCATGGCGAATAATAGCCGATGCTCCGGACCGACAGCGGACGTGCGGTTACGGGCTCGCGGCGAGCAGCGAGCGTGCAGCGTCGACGACCTTGTCGCGCACCTCGCCGAGCGTTCCAGCGATGAGGGCGCCAGCCGCCTTCGCATGACCGCCGCCGCCGAACTGCCGGGCGAACGCGTTGACGTCGGTCGCACCGGTGCTGCGGAAGGACACCTTGACCTTGTCGTGGCCGAGGTCCCGGAAAAAGAGCGCCATCCGCGTGCCGGCGATCGAGCGCGCGTGTTCGACGATGCCGTCGAGGTCCTCGGCGCGGACGGTGTGTCGCTCCAGCGCGTCGGGTCCCATCGAGAGCCACGAGAGACCGAGGGGCTCGTCCAGCTGCAGCGTGCCGAGCACGTCGGCCATCAGGCGGACGCGGCCCGCGGGCGCCGAGGCGTAGATGCGCGTGTACATG
>JBBQYZ010000327.1:0-4674 GCA_038208205.1 Gemmatimonadales bacterium
GAGTTCGATCACCAGCGCGCCATCCTCGAGGAGGTCGCGTCCGCCGTCCTCGGCGCGATGGGCGAACAGGTCGACTACACCATCGGCACCATGATCGAGCTCCCGCGCGCGGCGCTGACGGCCGACGAGATCGCGCAGCGCGCCGAATTCTTTTCGTTCGGCACGAATGATCTCACGCAGACCACCTTCGGCTTGAGCCGCGACGACGCCGGACGCTTTCTCCCGAGCTACGTCGAGCGCGGCATCTTCGCCGACGACCCCTTTCAAGTCCTTGACCAATCGGGGGTTGGCAAGCTTATTAAGCTTGCCGTAGCAGCAGGCCGAAGTGTGCGCCCGCAACTGAAGGTAGGCATCTGCGGGGAGCACGGTGGGGAGCCCAGGAGCGTGAAGTTCTGTCACGCGATTGGGCTCGATTATGTCTCGTGCTCTCCCTATCGGGTCCCGATCGCACGCCTAGCCGCCGCGCATGCCGCTCTTGACGTCTCCGAACAATAGCGCCGCATTGAAGCGCCAACCGGCGCTTCCCAACCTGCCCGATCTGCCCGAGGCACACGACGAGCGCACCCTGCGCATCGCGCTCGTCACCGAGTACTACTATCCGCACCTGGGCGGGATCTGCGAACACGTCCACTTCTTTGCCCGCGAGGCTCGGCGCCGCGGACATCACGTGGACATCATCACCTCCAACCTGCCCGGGGCCGAGCCGCAGCCGCACGTCATCCGCCTCGGCCGTAGTCAGCCGGTGTACTTCAATGGCTCGCAGGCGCGCGTCACCATCGGTATCGGATTGAGGCGGGAGATGCGAAAGATCCTCGCCCGTGGCCGATATGACGTCGTGCACGTCCATTCGCCGCTCACACCGATGCTGCCCGTGCTGGCCATCGAAGAGGCTGACTGCCCAGTCGTCGGCACCTTTCACACCTACTTCGACAAGTCGGCGAGCTACTCGCTCCTGAACCGGTATCTGCAGAAGCGACTGGACATGCTGGATGCAGCGATCTGCGTCTCCCACTCTACGACGGTGGCGCTCGACCGGTACTTCAGCGCCCCGTGGCAGATCATCCCGAACGGGATCGACACGGAGGTGTTTCACCCGAGCGTGTCGGCGCCGGCGGCGCTCCGGAGAGATGTCCCGTCCATCCTGTTCCTGGGTCGATTCGACCCCCGGAACGGCCTCACCACCCTGATCGACTCCTTTCAGCGAGTAAAAGGTCGGCGGCGGCAGGCACAGCTCGTGGTGGTCGGCGACGGACCGCTCCGAGCGCACTATTACAAGCAGGCGCGCGGCGATCGTGACATCACCTTCGTGGGCGCCGTGCTCGAAGGTCGGCCGAGCTACTATGCGCACAGCTCGATCTACGCCTGTCCGACCACGAAGGCCTCGTTCGGCATCACCCTGCTCGAGTCGATGGCCTGTGAGACGCCGATCGTCTGCTCCGACATCCTCGGTTTCCAGGACGTGGTCGTGAACGGGCGCGAGGCCCTCATGACTCCCTGTGGCGATCGGGACGCCCTCGCTGACGCGCTCGTTCAGCTGCTCGACGACGAGGGGTTGCGAATCCAGCTCGGCACGACCGGCCGCTATGAGAGCATGAAGTACAGCTGGCCACGCGTCACCTCACAGGTGCTCGACGTCTATCACAACGTGATGGGGCGCGTCGCCGTCCGGCTATGATCGGTCTGGCCGCCGGCCTCGCGGTCGGGGGGCTCGCGGCACACGGCACCTGGTACCGCAACAGCAGCGTCTTCGGCCGCGTCCTCTCCCACCTGCCCGGCGCGGACCCGGTCGCGAGCCTCACCTTCGATGACGGTCCCAATCCGCGTGCGACCCCGCTGATCCTGGACGTCCTCCGTGACCGCGGTGTGCACGCCACCTTCTTCGTGCTCGGGCGCCATGCCGAGCGATGGCCGGAACTGGTTCGCCGCATGGCCGATGAAGGTCACCAGATCGGCAACCACGGCTATTGGCACCGGAAGCTGCACCGGCGCACACCGGGCTACGTTCGCGACGACCTCACGCGGGGCACACTGGAGATCGAGCGGGCCAGCGGTGTCAGCCCGCGGCACTTCCGCGCCCCACATGGCTTCCGCAGTCCGTGGGTGACACCCATCGCTCGCTCGCTCGGGCAGCGCACCGTCGGCTGGTCGCTCGGGGTGTGGGACTCGGCACGTCCCGGCGCCGGTGAGATCGCGCGGCGTGCCGTCGAGGGGATGAACCCTGGGTCGATCCTTCTCCTGCACGACGGCGACGGCTATGATGCCGACGGAGATCGCACGCAGACCGCGGACGCACTTCCCCGGGTGATCGACGGGCTCCGGGAGCGCGGCCTCCGCTTCGCCACCTTGCCAGAATGAACGAGCACACTGCATGAAGCCAGCCCTCGCCCGCGCTCTCCGGTACGGACTCACCGCCCTCATTCTCGTGATGCTCGTGCTGTTCGCGCGCCGCGTGAACTGGCACGAGACCTGGGCGACGATGCGGTCGGCGTCGATGCCGCTCCTGCTTGGTGCCGCGGTCGTGAACCTCGCGTCCATCGTCGTCAAGGGCGTCCGCTGGTGGATATTCCTGCGCCCCATTGGCGCGACGTCGTTCGGTCTCGCCACCCGCGCGACCTTTGCGGGCGCAGGACTGAACAACGTGCTGGTGGCGAACGGTGGCGAGGCGGCCCGGGTGGTATTCGTCGCCCGCGCGGCCCACGTCCCGAGCGCCAAGGTGCTGGCCACGCTCGCCCTGGAGCGGCTGTTCGAGCTCGTGGGCTACGTCGTGCTGCTCTCTCTCGCCGCCACCTTTCTCGAGCTACCGGGCAACCTGGCACGCGTGAAGCCGTTTGCGATCGTTGCGCTCGGTCTGATGGTGGCGCTTCTGGCCTGGCTGCTGCGTCGTCCCGACATCGTGGAGGCAGTGGCCGGCCCCAAGCCGGCGACGTGGCAGGGGCGTCTCAAGGCGTACGGCTCGCGCTTCGTGCACACGATCGGCGCCGTATCGAGCGGTCCTCGATTCGTCGGCGCGCTGCTCCTCAGCGTCGTCGCGTGGGGACTGCAGGTCGCGACGTACCAGATGACGGCCCAGGCCGCCCATCTTCCAATGACGATTGTGTCGACGATCGCCGCCCTGCTCGCCGTCAACCTCGGCTTCGCACTGCGCGCGACGCCCGGCAATGTCGGACTCTTTCAAGCGGCGTACGCCGCCACCGCGGTCGCATTCGGCATGAACGAGAACGCCGCGATCGCCGTCGCCTTCCTCATTCAGGCGCAACAGATCCTGCCGGTCACGCTCCTCGGTGTCGCGCTGGCGCCGGAGTTCATCTTCAAGGCGGCGAAGCACCGCAAGTCCGACCCCGCTGGCGAGATCCCGAGTGAATCGCGACACGATGGGGCGGACGACCGTCGTCGGTAGAGTCCGGCATCCGGTCGCTCACCTGCGTTGACCGCGAGGACGGTTGAACGCACGTTGGTACGACCCTGCGCTCTTGGCAACAGCCCTCGCGCCACTCTCGAGCGCAGAAAGCACCAGGAGCCAGAATAGCGTCCGCCGCCACATCGCGGACGAGCGCGTGTAGGCCGCGTCCCTCAAACGCCGCGCCGACGATCCCGCACACCCCGTCACCGATAGTCTGCCCCGACAACGCCTGCTCGACGAGGCACAGCGCGCGCGCATGCACGCCGATACGGCGGAGAGGAGACTGGAGCTGGAGACGTACGAGATCGGTGCGCCATCACGCCCGCGCCACGGGCGACGAAACGGGCAGAGGCGACGAGCAGAGGCGACGAGCAGAGGCGACGGGCCGAGGCGACGGGCCGAGGCGACGACCAGAGGCGACGGGCCGAGGCGACGGACCATGGCGACGGGCCGAGGCGACGGGTAGAGGCGACGGACAGCGGCGACGGGCCGAGGCGACGACCAGAGGCGACGGGCAGAGGGTGCGGGCAACGACGCAACATCGGCCGCGCGGCGCGATCCGATGACGACCTTTCGCTAGAAAACGAGCAACGCCGCCGGCTCAGGCCGGCGGCGTTGCTCGTTCAGTGGAGGCGCGGGGAATCGAACCCCGGTCCGAAGCTAGATCTACCACAGGCACTACGTGCGTATCCCCCTGATTGATGTTTCCGACCGCTGGCCAGTGGGCAGCCCACGGTAAGATAAGCTCTCCAAGATTTCGCCTGATGGCGGAAAGCACACCGCCAGACTAGCCCAGATTTGCGTTACTCAGAGAGCCGCCCCGGGCGGGCTTCCCTATGGGCACCTGCGGCGCTAACCGAAGTTAGGCGGCAAGAGCGAAGTTGTTGTTCGCAGTTGGAGTTTTCCCGAGTGTTTTACGAGGTGCCCGAGGACCTCGGCACGCGCCCACAGCTTCACCAGTCCCGTCGAAGCCAGTCGCCCCCTTCGTGAGGAAAACTAGCCGATCCGCAACAGATGTCAACTACAGACTGACCTGAGATCCACACTGAGGGCGATACACTCAACTTGCTGTCCCACCAGTACTTGGTGAGCTGGATCTCATCCAAATTCTCCAGCTGTTCCTTGCATTGTAGAATCACTGCTCCGTCGAGGACAGCAGAGGCTCGAGAAGCTACAGGACTCGACCATGAAGGATTCGCGCCGCGGCGACCGCGGCGCCAAAGCCGTTATCGATGTTCACGACAGTGACACCCGCAGCGCAACTGTTCAGCATG
>JBBQYZ010000328.1:0-4672 GCA_038208205.1 Gemmatimonadales bacterium
CCCGTGGTCAACAGGATGGAGACGTATGGCGTGCCGTAGCGCGGGTGCACCGACGCGACCTGGCGAAAGAACAACCCGTCGTCAGCCATCGCGAAGAAGATGCGCGGCGCGGTGAGCAGGGTTCCGTTCAGGGTGCCGAAGGTGGAGAGCATCACCGTGACAGCGACGAACACGACACCCGGCGCGCCCACCAGCCGCTGCGCCACGTCGGCGGCGACGAGCCGCGAGTGTCGGATCTCCTCCACCGGCATCACCGCGAGATACGCCACGTTGGCGAGCAGGTAGATCGCGATCACCGCGACGGTGCCGATGATGATCGCCCGTGGCAGCGTCTTGCGGGGCTCGCGCACCTCGCCCGCCACGAAGCTGAGATCCGCCCAGCCGTCGAATGCCCACAACACGCTCACCAGGGCGAGGCCGAACGCCGCGATATGGAACGACCCCTCGGGGGCGGCCGGAGTGAAGTGACCGCCGGTCCGCGGTAATCCGATCGCCAGGGCGAGCGCCACGATGAACAGCAGACCGCCGTACTTCGCCAGCGTCGTCACGTTCTGCACGAGCGAGCCCCAGCGCACGCCGAGGTAGTTGAAGGTCGCGGTGAGGGCGATCGCCAGCGCGGCCACGTAGTGCACGTAGCTCCGGTACGGCTCCACGCTGGGGTCGTTGCCGAGCACGCGCAGCAGGTACTCGGCAAAGGTGGTGCTGATCGCGCCCAGCGAAGCGGCGCGGATCAGCACGAGCTCCGCCCAGCCGAACAGGAAGGCAGCGAGCCGCCCCCACCCCTCGCGGATGAACACGTAGGCGCCGCCGGTCTCCGGGTAGGCACCGGTGAGCTCGGCCAGCGTGAGCGCGCCGCAGAGGGCGAACAGCCCGCCGGCGACCCAGACCGAGAGCAGCGGAAGGGGACCGGGCAGCTTGTCCGTGATGCCGGCCGGCGAGCGAAAGATGCCCGAGCCGATCGTGGAGCCGATCAGCACGGCGACCGCGCTCCAGAGTCCGAGCTGCCGTTGGAGGGACGCCCGAGGTGCAGCGGAATGAGGGGTGGACATGGGGCGAATCCTACGCGCGCGGGTCGCTCTCGGGGAGAGGGAAGTCGTTGAGCGGTCGGGGAATCCCCGGTTGACCGACGTCCGGCGCCGGGTGACCTTTCGGCTCGCGCCTTCATGGTTGTCCGTCCCGCCGCTGCACATGCGCCTCTCATTCGCCCTCGGACTGTTCTGGTCGTCCGTGGCGTGCTGTGCGATCGCCCAGCTCTACATCCTGCGGTCGGTGGGAGGCGGTCGCCATCTCGCCGAGCCGGCGGCCGGCGTGCCGCGCGAGCAGCGGCGCATGGAGGTGATCTGGGCGCTGCTGCCGGCGATCGCGCTCGCTGTCCTGCTGTTCTTCACCTGGAAGGCCCTTCAGGCGCCGCGCGACGACCGGGAGCCACTCGCTCCGCCGAGGGGCGCCAGCCGATGACCAGGCTCCGCCGCATCGCGTACGCCACCTTCGGCGTGGCGTGCACGCATCTCGTGTTCGGTGCGATCGTTCGGATCTCCGGGTCGGGCATGGGATGCGGCCCCCACTGGCCGAAGTGCTTCGGCTACTGGTTCCCCCCGATGACGCGGCCGGATCTCGTGATCGAGGTGCTGCACCGCTATCTCGCGAGTGTGCTGCTGCTCGCGCTCGTCGTCGTTACATTCACCGCCTACCGGCAACGCGCACAGCCTGGAGTGGGAGGCCGCGACGGCGTGCTGCGTGCCGCCGCGTTGGCGGTGGGGCTCGGCTTCTCGGCGGCGATTCTGGGGGCGGTGACCGTGAAGTTCGGCAACGCGCCGCTGGCGACGCTCGCGCACTGGAGCGTGGCGATGAGCCTCGTGGCGACCGTCGCCGCGACGGTCATGCGAGCGGGCGGTCTGGGGGGTGCAGCGGCCCGACTGGGCGGCGCGTCGCGCAAGTCCGCGCGCGGAGCCATGGCCGGTGCCGGCCTCGCGCTGGTCGCGGTGGTGATGGGCGGACTGACCGCCAAGTATCCCGGCGCCTCGGTGGCCTGTCTCGACTTTCCGCTCTGTGGCGCCAACCCCGACGTGCTGCCCCGCGCAGTGCAGGTCCAGCTCACCCATCGCGTGATCGCGGTCCTGCTGGTGTTTCACCTGTTCGGTATGGTGATGGCGCTGCGCAAGCGCCGGGAGTCGCCAGTGGTGAGGCGCGCGGCGGTCCTCGCGCTCTCGCTGGGCGTGCTGCAGCTGCTGGTGGCGGGCGCGATGATCGGGATGCGCCTGCCCCCCGTGCTGCGCTCGCTCCACGAAGCCACGGGGGTGAGCATCTGGATCGCGACGTTCGCGCTCGCCTACCTCGCGCGGATCGCCAGCGGCTCGAGCTCGGCGCCGGCGGAGAGCGACGCCACGCGGGTGGTCGGGACGCCCGCGATGACGGGTGTCGCACGGTGAGTGGCGCCGCCGTGGCGCCCACGCGCCAGAGCTTCGCGCGCGACCTCCTGTCGCTCACCAAGCCGCGAATCATCTCGCTGCTGCGCGTCACCACGATCGCGCCGATGTACGTGGCCGGCCGACCCGACTGGCGACTGGTCCTCGCGGTGTTCGTGGGTGGTTACCTGATGGCCGGCGGTGCGAACGCGGTGAACATGTATCTGGACCGCGACATCGACGACCGGATGTCGCGCACGCGACTGCGCCCGATCCCGAGCGGCCGCATGCGGCGCGAGGTGGTGATCGCCTTCGGGGTGCTGTGCGCGACGACGGCCACCTTCCTCCTCGCGCACGTCGCCAACGTCCTCACCGCCGCGCTGGCGCTCAACAAGCAGGTGGACTACGGGCGCGCCGGCGTGCCGATGGCACCCCTGGTGTGGGGCGAGCGCGAGACGATGCGCAACATGCTCTGGTACACGCTGATCCTGCTGCCGTTGACCTTCCTTCCCGTTGCCTTCGGCGCCCTCGGCATTCCGTACCTCGTCGCGGCCGTGCTGCTCGGCGGATGGCTCCTCATCGGCGTGATCCGGGTGCTGCGCGCGAGCGACTTCGTGAAGCCGGCCTGGTCGGTCTACAAATATTCCCTGCTCTACCTCGCGCTGCTGTTCGCCGCGATGGTGGTGGACCGCGCTGTCGCGTGACGCGCGTGACGCAGCTCCGGCACTTCCGGTGAGCGCGAGCGACGCTGCGCGGCGCGAGATGCCGGTCCTGATCGGCGCCGGCGCTGGCTCGGTCGAGACGCTGCTGCTGATCGGTGCGCCAGACTCGAGCGGGGTAGTGCCACTGCGCGCCTGGACCGCCGATGACTGGAGTGCGTCGCCGCGTGCGCGCACCCAGCCCGCGTCCGAGCTTCTCGGATGGCTCGAGGCGCAGGCGAGGTCGGGCC
Source organism: Gemmatimonadales bacterium (assembly GCA_038208205.1). Lineage (GTDB taxonomy): Bacteria > Gemmatimonadota > Gemmatimonadetes > Gemmatimonadales > Gemmatimonadaceae > AG11. The sequence continues at coordinate 3,355 of JBBQYZ010000328.1, forward strand.
GCACGATGAACCAGTCGCTCTACGCGCTGCGCCTCTGGCTGCGCGGCGAGCGCGACGCGAATCGCTGACGTGACACATCCTGTCGCCGCGACGCCGGCCGAGCCCAGGTCTCGCCGGCCGAAGTCTCCCGCTCCGCTCAAGTCGCTCCTCCCACGCCTGCGCCCCTACCGGGGCCGGTTGGCCGTCTGCGCGGTCTGTCTCCTCATCGCGGCGGCCGTCGGCCTCGCCTTTCCGCAGGTCGTGCGGCACCTGCTCGACGCGGCATTCCAGCAGCGCGATCGCGCGCAGCTGGACCGGATCGCGCTTGGGCTGCTCCTCGCCTTCGCGCTGCAGGGCACGATGAACTTCGTGCAGGTGTTCCTGCTCACGAGCACCGCCGAGCGCGTGGTGGCAAAGCTGCGCGAGGACGTGTTCGCGCACCTCGTGCGGCTCTCGCCGGGGTTCTACACGGAGCGGCGCACTGGTGAGCTCACGAGCCGGCTGTCGGCCGACCTCGCCGTGCTGCAGTCGTTGATGGGCACCTGGGTCTCCGAGCTGTCGCGACAGACGCTGTTCCTCGTGGGCGGCGTGGTGCTGCTGACCCTCACGCACCCGCGCCTCACCACCACCACGCTCGCCGTCGTGCCGGTGGTGGTCGGATCGGCGTTCTTCTTCGGGCGGCGGCTCCGTCGCGCGAGCACGGGCGTGCAGGACCGCGTCGCCGAGGCCATGGGCATGGCCGACGAGGCGTTCTCGCAGATCCGCACCGTGCAGAGCTTCGTGCGCGAGGCGGAGGAGACGCGCCGGTACCGCGGACTGCTCGGTGGCGTGGTGGCTGCGGCGATCGCGCGGGCTCGCATGCGCGCGCTGCTGTTCGGCGTGGTGGGTTTCGCCGCCTTCGCCGGCGTGGTGGCGGTGTTGTGGCAGGGTGGCCGCCTGGTGCTCGAGGGCGCGCTGACGCCGGGAGCGCTCGTGAGCTTTCTGCTGTACGCGATCACGGTCGCGGCGGCGGTGGGGTCGTTGGCATCGTTGTTCGGCAGCTACCAGGAGGCCGTGGGTGCGGCGCAGCGCGTGTTCGAGATGCTCGACATGCGGCCGACGGTCGCGGAGCCAGCGAGGCCAACGCCGCTGCCTCGCCCCGTGCGCGGCGCGTTGTCGCTGGAGGACGTGCGCTTTCGCTACGCGCCCGGGCTTCTCGACGCCCTGAGCGACGTGTCCTTCACGATCGCACCCGGCGAGGTCGTCGCGCTCGTGGGCCCGAGCGGCGCGGGCAAGACGACGACCGTGCTCACCCTCCTCGGTCTCCTGACGCCCGACGAGGGCAGGGTGAGAGTCGGAG
>JBBQYZ010000329.1:0-4650 GCA_038208205.1 Gemmatimonadales bacterium
TCTCCCGGCGGGGTCGGAGTCGCGATCGGGGACCTCACCACCGGGGAGCGATTCGCGGTGAACGACTCGCTCGCCTTTCCCACGGCGAGCGCGATCAAGGTGCCGCTGCTGCTCGAGCTGTTTCGTCAGGCGGACGCGGGAACGATTCGCCTCGACGAACGGATCGAGCTGCGGCGTTCGTCACGGGTCGGTGGCGACGGCGTGGCGCAGTACTTTTCCGACGGCGGCTCGGCGCTCTCGTTGCGCGACCTCGCGGTGCTCGTGTCCACGCTCTCGGACAACACGGCCACCAACGTCCTGATCGAGCGGGTGGGGATGGCGCGCGTCAACGCCCTGCTGGATTCGCTCTCCCTCCCCGAGATGCGCCTTCGTCGCCTGATGATCCGGCCGGCCGAGAGCGCGAGGGGCAACGAGAACGCCGCCACGCCTCGCGCCGCGGAGCGGCTCATGATTCGCCTCGCGCGCTGCGAGCTTCCCATGCGCCGTGCTGCCTGCGACGAGGCACGCCGCATCCTCGAGCTGCCGAAGCGCGGCACGGTGAGCGACGTCATCCCCGAGAGCGTTCCGGTGGCGTGGAAGCCGGGCACCCTCGACGGCGTGTCCACCGCGTTCGCCCTCGTGCGGCTGCGCGGCCGACCCTACGTGCTGGCGGCCATGGTGTCCTACGCCGGCGAGCGGGCCGACGACGTGGTTCGCTCGGTCGTGCGCCTCGCGCATGCGTACTTCAGCAGCCTCGCCTCGGTCACGCCGTTCGGCGTGCACGTCGGCGACGCCCTCCTGCTCCCCGCGGACTCGCTCGGCGTTCGACCGCCGCGCTGAGCGGCGCGGCGCGCCGCTAGAGCGAACAGCGCTCGTCGTCGCACCGATCGGCCTGTCCGGCGACCATGGAGAGCCCCGCGTTCTCTCCGTGCGCCTGTCGCATCGCCGCCAGGAGAACCTCTGGAGTCTGCGCGCCCGACACTCCGTACCGCTCGTCGATCGCGAAGAAGGGCACCCCGCTGATCCCGAGCGCCCGTGCCCGCGCCTCGTCGGCGCGCACGACATCCGCATACTCGTCGCCGTCGAGGACCGAGCGGACCCGCGCCGAGTGGAGCCCGGCGTCGACGGCCAGGGTGAGCAGCGCCTCGGGGTCGCCGATCGCGGCGCCTTCGCTCAGGTAGCCGCGAAAGAAGCGCTCCACCACGTCCTCGCGACGCCCCACGGAGGCGGCGAGATGGATGAGCCGGTGCGCGTCGAAGGTGTTCCCCGCCCTGACGAGCTCGAAATGGAAGTCGAGCCCTTCCTTCTTCGCCTCCGCCGTCATGCGCGCGTTCATCTGCTGTGCCTGCGCTACCGGCACCCTGTACTTCTCGGCCAGCAGCTCGGCCTGCGACGTCGGATACGTGCGCGCGGCCGACGGGTCCAGCTCGAAGCTGCGCCAGGTGACCTCGACATCGGTGCGATGCTCGAACTGCGAGAGCGCGCGCTCGAAGCGGCGCTTGCCGACATGGCACCAGGGACAGGCGATGTCCGACCAGATCTCGATGTGCATCAGCGGGCTCGATGGTAGTAGCAAAGGGAAGGTGGACACGCTGGATGAATCCCCTCGACCCGTCAGCGATTCCCGGCCGCGCCCGTCAGGAGCGTTCCACGCCTTGGCAGGGCGGCGTTCTCGCTCCATCTTCGCCGTGCTGGCGCGCTCGTGCGCCCGCATCTCCCATCCACCGCCCTAATGCGCCGACGTTTTCTCGCTCGCCCGATGCGCTCGCTCTCCGCGTGCGCCGCGCTCCTCGTCCTCGCGACCGCCCCCGCCCCCGCCCACGGCCAGGCCCGCCCCGCCGCCAGCGACGTCTCCGGGTTCGACGCCGCACGCATGGGCGCGATGCGCTACCGGATGATCGGCCCTGCCCGCGGGGGCCGCGTCACCACGGTGACCGGGGTGCCGCAGGAGCCTCACACGTTCTACTTCGGCTCCACCGGCGGTGGCGTGTGGAAGACCACCGACGCCGGCATCACCTGGCATAGCACCGGCGATCAGGCCTTCGCCTCCGCCTCGATCGGCGCGCTCGATGTTGCCGACTCCGATCCCAACGTCGTCTACGCCGGCACGGGATCCGAGGCGATCCGCAGCAACGTCTCGATCGGAAAGGGGATCTACAAGTCGACCGACGCGGGTCGCACCTGGCGCTTCGTCGGCCTTCGCGATGCGGGACAGATCGGCGCCATCGTGGTGCACCCCACCAACCCCGACATCGCCTTCGCCGCCGTGCAGGGGAACCCGTTCGCCAACAGCCACACCCGCGGCGTCTATCGCACCCGCGACGGCGGTGCCACCTGGCAGCAGATGCTCTTCCTCTCCGACAGCACGGGCGCGGTGGACATCGAGCTGCAGCCCGGCAGCCCCGACGTAATCTACGCGTCGATGTGGCATGGCGTGCGTCGGCCATGGACGATCATCAGCGGCGGTGCCGAGGACGGCATCTATCGGAGTCGTGACGGTGGCGACCACTGGAGCCGCCTCGCCGGCGGCCTTCCCTCGGGCGTGTTCGGCAAGAGCGACCTGGCCGTATCCGCGGCCGCACCGAACCGCGTGTACGCGCTCGTCGAGGCCAAGCCCGGTAGCGGGCTCTATCGCTCGGACGACGCCGGGGAGTCGTGGTCGCTCGTGAGCACCAACCCGGGGCTCATCACCCGCCCCTTCTACTACGACAACGTCGACGCGGACCCCACCGACGCCGACGTCGTGTACGCCGGCAGCGAGGGATTCTACAAGTCCTCCGACGGCGGCCGCACCTTCCGTACGCTGCGCACGCCGCACGGCGACAACCATGACATGTGGATCAACCCGCGCGACGGACGGCTGTTCATCCAGTCGAACGACGGCGGCGCCAACGTCACCCTCAACGGCGGCGCGAGCTGGAGCACGCAGCAGAACCAGCCCACGGCGGAGATCTACCAGGTCGCGGTGGACGAGCAGTACCCCTACCGCGTGTACGGCGCGCAGCAGGACAACAGCACGCTCATCGTGCCGAGCCTGCCCGTGGGCTCGGCGGGGCTCGACGACCCGATCCAGAGCTGGCGCCAGGGTCCTGGGTGCGAGACGGGACCGATCATCCCGAACCGTACCAATCCCGACACCGTCTACGGCGGCTGCAAGGGGCAGTGGAGCCGCATGAGCCTGCGCACCGGCCAGGAGCAGCAGTCCTGGATCGGCGGCCAGTCGCTGTACGGCAACGCCAATCAGGACCTGCGCTACCGCTTCCAGCGCGTCGCGCCGATGGAAGTCTCGCCGCACGAGGCGCACACGGTCTACTACGGCTCGCAGTATCTGCACCGCACGCGCGATGAGGGGGTGACCTGGGAGCGCATCAGCCCCGATCTCACGGCGAACGACCCGCGCTACCGCGCGACGATCTCCGGTGAGCCGATCACGATCGACGTGACGGGCGAGGAGATGTACGCCACGCTCTACGCGATCCGCGAATCACCGGTCGCTGCCGGCGTGATCTGGGCTGGAGCCAATGATGGCCCGATCCATGTCACGCGCGACGGCGGGCGGACGTGGAGCAACGTCACGCCCAGCGGCCTGCCCCCCGGCGGCCGCGTGCAGAATATCGAACCCTCCCCACGCCGTGCCGGCGCGGCGTACGTCGCCGTGCTGCGCTATCTGCTCGGCGACTTCCAGCCCTACATCTACAAGACCGAGGACTACGGCCGTACCTGGACCCGGATCGTGAGCGGCATCCCGAGCGACGCGCCTGTGCGCGTGGTGCGTGAGGATCCCGACCGTCCCGGCCTGCTCTACGCCGGCACCGAGTTCGGCATGTACCTCTCGTTCGACGACGGCGCGCACTGGCGTCCCTTCCAGCTCAACCTGCCGGTCACGCCGGTCACCGACATTCGCGTCCACCGTCAGGACCTCGTGCTCTCGACGCAGGGACGCTCGTTCTGGATCCTCGACGACCTCACGCCGCTCCACCAGATGAGCGCCACGGCGATCGGCGAGCGGGCGCACCTGTTCGCGCCGCGCCCGACAATCCGCTACCGCTATCGCGCGGGCTTCGGCGGCATCGAGGGCGACCGGGGCGTGAACGATGACGCGCCGCAGTATCCGCAACCCGGCGCCATGATCGACTACGCGCTCGCCGGTGCCGGCACGTCGCCGATCGCGCTCGACATCCTCGACGGCCGAGGCGTCGTGCTCCGCAGCTTCTCGAGCGACAGCGTTCGCGATACTGCGGCGGTCCGCGCCGGCGGAGCGCGCCTGCCGGTGCGTGCTGGCCTCAATCGTTTCATCTGGGACATGACCTACCCGGGCCCGTGGAGCGCCAATTCCACGCAGCGTGGGCGCAATGGCCCGATGGCGGCGCCAGGCACCTACCGCGTGCGCCTGACTGCCGACGGCAGGACGAGCGAGCAGCCCCTGATCCTCCGCGTTGATCCGCGGGTCGCTCGTGACGGCGTCACGCCCGCCGTGCTCGAGCGGCAGCTCGCGTTCAACCTGCGCGTTCGCGACCTCGTGAGCGACGCCAACCGCGCGGCCGACGAGCTCCATGCGCTGCGTGCGACCGCCGGCGTCGACAGCTCGGCGTCAGCCGCGCTGGTCGCGCTCGAGCGCGAGCTGCTCACCCCCACGGTCCGCTACAGTCGACCGGGACTGCAGAGTCACAT
>JBBQYZ010000330.1:0-4642 GCA_038208205.1 Gemmatimonadales bacterium
CCGACCGGTCTTCGCCCCGCGGGCTTGGTGGGCGCCGAGGGTGTTTGGGGGGGGGCGGCGCTCTGCCCCCCCCCACCGTGCGTTACACTCGTCGAGTGCCGCCGCGAAGTAGCCGCAGAAGAAACAACAGCACCACCGCGCCGATGAACGCGACGAAGATCGTACCGGCCAGCCCGCCGAACGGTGAGCTCACGCCAAGGCGGCTGAACAGCCATCCGCCGACGAAGGCGCCGACGATGCCGATGATGATGTCGCCGATCAGGCCGTAGCCCGTACCGCCCATCACGAGCGACGCGAGCACGCCGGCCACGAGGCCGACGATGATCCAGGTGAGCAGGTCCATGGGATATTTCCTCGAGAGTGGAAAGAAGTCTCCGTGCGGGCGCAACGAGCATGCCATGGACGAGGTTGGTTTTCCAGTCAGTCGGCCACGATCAAGGGTGCAGGCGTGCCAGCCGTCACCGTGCGTGACTCGCCAACGTGCAGGATGCCCTTGACCCAATCCCAGTCGCGCGCGGTGCCGGCGTTCTCCATCAGGAGTAGCGCGACCTCGCCTACCTCATTGGGTCCATCCGCAGGCAGCCGTGCGACGCGGCCTCGCCGAGTGGCTCCACGGCTCCGGTGCCAAAGAAGACGTCTCTAAATCATCCGGCGCTCCAACCGGGATGTGTTGCGTGGCCAAGGTAACCATGTCGGCAAGGCATGTTCCAGCCGATGAAACCGGTGGCGCGGGTCACGTCTCGCGTGTATCGTCGCGCCGGTGCGTGATCGTCGAGCATAAGCGACGATACATCACACGTTTCACTCCCTTCCGCGACGGCGATGACCCGACTTCTCCGTGCTGCCTCTCTCGTCGTCAGCGCTGCGCTGACGACCAGTGGCGCGTGCGCGCACGCTCCCGCTCCCAGGGCCGCTGTCATCTCCCCGACGGCGGCCGTCGCCGAAATCGACGTCCGTCGCCTGTTGACTGCACTGGCCGACGATTCGCTCGAGGGACGGGGTACGGGAACGCGTGGATCGGCCAAGGCCGCCGCGCTCATCGCCGAGGAGATGCGCCGTGCGGGGCTGGAGCCGGCGGGCGACAGTGGCTATTTCCAGCGGGTGCCCGTGGCGATGACGACGCAGATGCGAACGCTGCCAAACGGGACCACGACCGCCCGCACCGCGCCGATGCTCTACTCGAGCTTCGCTGCCTTGGACACGATCCCGGTCGAGCGTCGTCGCACGGCAGTGAACGTCGTCGGACGCCTGCGCGGCATCGACCCCGTGCTGGGTGACTCGGTCGTGCTCATCGACGCACACTACGATCACCTCGGCATCGGCGGCCCCGTCAATGGGGACTCGATCTACAACGGCGCCGATGACGACGCCTCCGGCGTGGTAGCGGTTCTCGAGGTCGCCCGCGCGATGGCAGCCGGTCCCTCGCCCCGTCGCACGGTGCTGTTCGTCGCCACCACCGGCGAGGAGGTCGGCCTCGTCGGCACGCGGTGGTTGGTCGACCACCCGGTGGTGCCGCTCGGCCGGATGACCGCCAACCTCGAGATCGAGATGATCGGTCGACCGGACTCGCTCGCGGGAGGTGCCGGCCGAGCGTGGCTCACCGGCTTTCACCGGTCCACCATGGGCCCGCGATTCGCCGCCGCCGGGCTCCCGATCGTCGCCGACCCGCGAGTGGAGCAGGGCTTCTTCGAGCGCAGCGACAACATCGCCTTCGCCAACGCCGGCATCCCGGCGCACACGCTGTCCTCGTTTAATCTGCACGGCGACTATCACCAGCCCAGCGATGACGCGTCGAGGATCGACTTCGCGCACATGACCGCGGTCATCCGCGCCGCGGCAGCGGCCACCCGCCTGCTCAGCGATGGTCCGGCGCCGCGATGGAGCATGGGCGGCCAACCGGTCGTCCCCGTCGCCGCGCGTCCGACACGGCCCGTCGCGCCCGATCAGCAGTCGGTGAGCCCGGCTCAACGACTCTCGCGCTACACCCGAGTGCGGCTGGCGGCCGACACCGCGATGTTGACGGTGAGGGAGCGCCGCATGCTCGCGCTCCTGATCGACGCCGCGCGGGAGATGCACGGCATCTTCTGGTTGCAGGCGTACGGCGATCGCGACTCGCTCCTCCGCGCCGTGGATGACGGCGCGACGCGAATGCTCGCCGAGATCAACGTTGGCCCGTGGGACCGCCTCGACGACAACGCGCCGTTCGTCGCCGGCTTCGGTGTCAAGCCGCGCGGTGCCAACTTCTACCCGCGCGACATGAGCAGGGAGGAGTTCGAGCGCGCCGTGTCGAGCGGAGGCGCCCGTGCGGACAGCCTGAAGTCGTTGTACACGATGATCCGGCGCGATCGGACGGGCACGCTGACGGCCGTTCCCTATTCGCGCTACTTCGCGGACGCCAATCAGCGCGCCGCCTCGAAGCTGCGCCTGGCCGCCGCGCTGGCGAGCGACGTGGCGCTTCGGCGCTACCTGACGCTACTCGCGACGGCGCTCACCACCGACCGCTACCAGCCGAGCGACGTGGCGTGGATGGACATGAAGCGCAACACCCTCGACATCGTGCTCGGCCCGATCGAGACGTACGAGGACGAGCTGTTCGGCTACAAGGCGGCGAACGAGGCGTTCGTGCTGGTGAAGGACCAGCGATGGAGCCAGCGGCTGGCGAAGTACGCCGCCCAGCTGCCCGCCCTGCAGCGCGGCCTGCCCGTGGATGCCGCCTACAAGCGCGAGCGCCCGGGCACCGATGCGGACCTCAACGCCTACGACGTCGTGTACGTCGCCGGTCAGGCCAACGCCGGCGCGAAGACGATCGCAATCAACCTGCCGAACGACGAGGAGGTGCAGCTCAAGAAAGGGACGCGACGCCTGCAGCTCAAGAATGCCGTGCGCGCCAAGTTCGATCAGATCCTCCTGCCGATCGCCCGCGAGCTGATCGTGGAAGACCAGCTCGCGCACGTCACGTTCAACGCCTTTTTTGAGAACGTGATGTTCCATGAAGTGGCGCACGGCCTCGGCATCAAGAACACGCTCGATGGAAAGGGTACCGTGCGCGCGGCGCTCAAGGAGCGTGCAGGCGCGCTCGAGGAAGGCAAGGCGGACATCCTCGGCCTGTACATGGTGCGTCAGCTCAACGCGCAGGGCGAGTTGGGATCCGAGTCGATCGACGACAACTACGTCACCTTCCTGGCGAGCCTGTTTCGGTCCGTCCGGTTCGGCGCGGCTGACGCCCATGGACGTGCAAACGTCGTCGCGTTCAACTTTCTGCAGGACATGGGTGCCTTCTCCCGCGAGGCCAATGGCCGGTACCGCGTGAACGGGCCGAGGATGCGAGCCGGCACCGACGCGCTCTCCCGCACGATTCTCACTCTGCAAGGCGATGGCAGCTACGACGGCGTCGGCACGCTGAACGCGCAGCGCGGTACGATTAGCGCCACCCTGCAGGGTGACCTGGAACGCCTGAGGTCACGTGGCATTCCCGTGGACATCGTATACGACCAGGTGCGCTGACAACTTCAGCCCATTCGCGATGCGCGCCGCGGTGAGGGTGCCCGCTGCACGACACCTTGCGTCACCCGTCACCCGTCACCCGTCACCCGTCACCCGTCACCCGTCACCCGTCACCCGTCACCCGTCACCCGTCACCCGTTGCCGAGCTGGAGCGTGGCGCTGAGGAGCATCATCTCGAACCATGCGACCCTTTGGTGGCGCCTTGGAGGCGCACCATTCGCATGGACCGGAGAGGCGCACCAATTCGCACTGACCGGAGAGGCGCACCATTCGCATGGACAGGGGTAGTGCAGATTCCAACCTCCGGCCGTTGCCCATCGACGACGGGCGGAGGTAGCATTGATCAGCCGTCGTTCCCCCTCCTTCGCTCCGACCCCTCGCATGACGCAGACTTCCGTTCGGCTATTCCTCGCCGTGACGTTCTCCTTGCTCGGTACGGCACGCCTTGTTGCGCAGGCGCCGACTCGTTCGCTGGCGATCGACCGTGCCAACATGGACACGACCTGCAGGGCCTGCGACGACTTCAACCGCTACGCCAACGGCGGCTGGCTGAAGACCGCGAGGATCCCCGCGGCGTATTCCGTGTGGGGGAGCTTCACGGAGCTGAGTGACAAGAACGAGGCGGTCGTGCACTCCATCCTCGACGATGCGGCGCGTCGTGCCCCGACGGAGAAGGCTGGCACGAATGCCTGGAAAGTCGGCACCTATTACGGCGCGTGCATGGATTCCGTGGCGATCGAATCCCTCGGGCTGAAGACACTCCAGCCCACCCTCGACGCGATCGCCTCGCTCGCGACCACCCAGCAGCTCGCCACCTCGTTCGGAGACCTCGACCGGCGCGCGGGCCTGGCGCCCTTCGGCATGAGTGCCGGCCAGGATCCGAAGAACAGCACCGAGGTGATCGCGGGCGCTGGACAGGGTGGCCTCGGGCTCCCCGAGCGTGACTATTACCTCCGAACGGACGAGAAATCCGTCGCGCTGCGCGACACGTACGTGGAGCACGTGGCGCGGACGTTGGTGCTGATCGGCGAGCCCACCGAACAGGCGAGGGCCGACGCGCGCACGGTGCTCGACATCGAGACCAGGCTCGCGACGGCCAGCATGTCGCGTGTGGCGATGCGCGATCCGAATGCGGTAT
>JBBQYZ010000331.1:0-4635 GCA_038208205.1 Gemmatimonadales bacterium
AGCGCCGCCGGCGTCGAGATTCTCAAGCGCGGCGGGAATGCCGTCGATGCCGCGGTAGCGGTCGGCTTCGCGATTGCCGTGGCGTATCCGGAAGCCGGCAACATTGGCGGTGGCGGGTACATGGTGATTCACATGGCCGATGGCCGCGCCGCGGCGCTGGATTATCGCGAGATCGCGCCACTCGCGGGAACACGCAACATGTATCTCGACGCAAGCGGCAAGCTCACCGACAAGAGCGTGATCGGGCCGCTAGCATCAGGGGTTCCGGGCGTGGTGGCCGGCCTCACGGAAGCGCTGGCGAAGTACGGTACGATGTCGCTCGCCGACGTGATGGCGCCGGCGATTCGCTACGCCGAGCAGGGTGTGATCGTAGACAGCGCCCTGGCCTACTCGCTGCGCGCCAACCGCGAGCTGATCGGCGAGTTCGCCGGGGCGGCGCAGTTCCTGCCCGGCGGGCAGCCCGCCGCATTCGGCACGACGATTCGCCAGCCCGCGCTCGCTACCACCCTGCGCGCGATCGCCGCCCGCGGACGCGACGCGTTCTACCGCGGCGCGCTTGCCGCCCGGTGGACGAAGGAGCTGCGCGACGCGGGAGGAATCATCACCACCGAGGACCTGGACCGTTATCGCCCGGTGTGGCGCGAGCCGGTGCGGTCGACGTATCGCGGCTACGCACTGCTGACGATGCCGCCGTCGTCGTCGGGTGGGGTGACGATCACCGAGACGCTCAACATCCTCGAGGGCTATGAGGCGCTGCCGGCGTTCGGGAGCACGCGCTGGGCCCATCTGCTCGGATCCGCCTACCAGCGCGCCTTCATCGACCGGAACGCCAAGCTCGCCGATCCGGCGTTCGTGCGCGTTCCGATCGCCGAGCTGACAGACAAGGGATATGCCGCGCGGCTGCGGGCGACGATCGGTGCCGGCCGCGCGACGCCGACGTCGACGATCGGCGGCGGTGGCGCGGCGCGCGAAGGGATGGAGACGACGCACTACTCTGTCGTGGACGAGCAGGGAAACGCGGTCGCGACGACCACGACGCTCAACAACCTCTACGGGTCGGGAGTCTATCTGACCTCGGTGGGGATCTTCCTCAACGACGAGATGGACGACTTCGCCGCGCAGCCCGGCACGCCGAACATGTTCGGTCTGGTGCAGGGCGAGGCGAACGCCATCCAACCCGGCAAGCGGATGCTGAGCGCGATGTCACCGACGATCGTGCTCGACCGCGAGGGGGCGTTGCTGCTGGTGCTGGGCAGTCGTGGCGGCCCGCGCATCATCACGAGCACGAGCCAGGTGGTGCTCAATGTGCTCGACTACCACATGACGCTGGCCGACGCGATGAGCGCGCCGCGCCTTCACCACCAGGCGCTCCCTGATTCGTTGACGATCGAACGTGGAGGAGTGACGTCCGCCGTGACCGACTCGCTGCGCGCGATGGGGTACAGCGTGGGAGCGTCACGGGGGATCGGGCTCGTGAACGCGGTGATGCGGGTACGCGGCGGATACGAGGGGGTGAGCGACCCGCGGTCGAGCGGACGGCCGGTCGGCTACTGATCCAGGTCGGCAGCCCGAGCGACCTGGCGCGCGGCCGCTCGGGCTATCGTCGCCGTCTCCGCGTCATCTGCTCGGCGAACTTGATCCGCTGCATCGAATCGAGCCGTGCGCTGATCTCCGCGCGCGACTGATCCAGAATCCGTGCGACGCGCGGCTGCATCTCGCCGCGCACCGTGCGGAGTGCGGAGTCGGTGCGCTGCATGATGGAGTCGATGCCGACACGCTGCGGGGCGGCGAGGCCGAGGTCTCGGGTCATGCGGGTCAGCGTTTCCTGCCGCCGTCGCGCATCCTGCTCGGGCGTCGAGAGGCTGCCGGGGGGACCGCGGTGCGGGCCGTGCGGACGCGCGGCCAGCCGATCGATCGCCGCGCCGGCGAGTGCGCTGCCGATGACGATCGCACCGATGACGAGCGCGGCGCGCCCGCGTGGGGTGCTCATTCCGGCGCTCCGAGGCCGACGTCCGCTGCGCCCGCGATCGATCGGGTGAAGGAGCCGGCCGCATCGGCCGAGGAACCGCCGGCGAGCACGGAGGAGACGGCGTCGGCTGCCCCCGCGCCCGTTGCTACCTCCACCGGCGCGGGCGACGGTGTGCTCCAGATCGTGAGGGCGCCGATCAGTCCCGCCGCGAGGGCCAGCGGAACGGCCCGGCGCTGCCAGCGTTCCGCGTAGCTCCACCAGGGAGTTGGACGCGACGCGCGGATGGCGATTCCGATGCGACTGGCGAGCCCGGCCCAGTCCACCTCGTCGCTGGGCGGCGTGCCGACCGCCTCGCGCAGGAGCGCGCCGAGAGGCGCGTCGCGCGGCGGGTCGCCAGCGTCGAATGGTCCACCGCGGTCGGTCAGTCTCTCCGTCATGGCTCGTCCTCGTGGAATCTCCGCAGCGCGTCGCGCAACACGCGGCGCGCCTCGTGTAAATGCCATCGCACCGTACCCGGCGCCAGCTCCAGCATCGCACCGATCTCGGTGCTGGTCCTGCCATCCACCTCGAACAGCGTCACGATCAGGCGCTGCCGCTCGTTCAGCGTGCCGAGCGCGCGCTGAAGCTGCTCGCGCTCCTCTCGTCTCGTGCTGTCGTCGAGCGCCGACGGCGCCTGGCTGACGGTGTCGGTCTCGGGCTCCGTCTGCCGCCGCGTGCGGGCACGGCGCAAGTTCGCGCCGCGATTCATCACGATGCGGTTGAGCCAGGGCCCGAACGGCCGCTCGACGTCGAACGACTCCAGGTACTGATACGCCGCGAGGAAGCTCTCCTGCACGAGGTCTTCCGCGTCCTCGCGGTGTCCAACCACTCGGTACGCCATCTGAAACGCCTGCCGCATGTACGCGTTCACCAGCACGTCGAACGCCGACGTATCACCGCCCTGCGCACGCCGCACCAGCGCGGCGTCTCGTGCGATCGCCTCGCGGCGCTCGTCGTCGGGCGACCCGCCACGTGGGCCCGTATCGATCACCGGCAGCGGTCGCGCGGCGGCGGTCGTGGGTCACTCCTCCGGTGGTCGGCCGTAGCCGCCCTGCGAGCCACGAAAACCTTCGCGCGCGCGACGGCGGCGGTCCTCGTCGGCGCGCTTGCGAGCGTCCTTCTCCAGCGCCTCGGCAGCGCGGCGCTGGTCTGGGGTGAGCGCGGCCATCGTACGCTCGCGCGAGGCGAGGTCCGTCGCCCGCATCGCGGCCATGGCGTGCTCGATCGCCGTCCGGCGTGCCGCGATCTCGTCGCGCTGCTCCGGGCTCAGATCGCTCGGGTTCACCGGGCGACGCCGAGGCCGCAACGAGTCGAGGCGCGCCAGCCACGGCGCGTTGGCCGACTCCTGGGTGCGGCGCACCGAATCGAGCGTCGCGCGCTGCAGATCGGTGAGCGCGAGGTCGGTCGCGTGATCGAGGGCGAGCGCAGCAACGCCGGGCGCCGGCCGCGGTGGCTCGGCGATGACGTCCTCGACGTGCCCGATGTCGCGGCTACGCGCGCCGTACTGCGCGGTGGCAGCGGGGGCGACGGAAACGAGAGCCGTCAGAGCGAGGGCGAACGTGGTCCAGACGTGGCGAGGCATGCGATGGTCCGCGAACAGAGGTGGACGGGGCGCCACGGGAGAAGCGTGGGCGCCACCGTGAATGCACCCGGCGCGAGCGAACTGTTGGCGCGCGGCCGGAACGTGAATCGGGGGACGGGCGCCCGGCGCCCGTCCCCCGATTCCTTGCTACACCGCGGCGTGCCGCGAGGTTGCGAACATTCAGGAGGTCAGACGAACCTGCAGCGGGGCGTTGAGCGTGACGGCGAGTGATCCGCCGTCGCGCAGGCAGCCCTCGTAGTTGGCCGTCGCTGCGGCCGCGCCGGCACCTGCCGCCGCACCCGCCGCCGCACCGATGACGGTGCCCTTGGTGTTCTTGCCGAGGATCTGTCCGAGCACGGCGCCAGCCACCGCGCCGCCGACGACCTTCTTGGTATCGTTGCTCTTGCTCGAGCTGCGAACGCGTTCGATGCTCGCGTCGGCCACGCTGCCGTTCACCTGATACGTCCGGCCACCAAAGTTGACCGAGCGGACTGCGAACTCCATCACGATCTTGTCGTTGACGTTCTCACTGCGCTTCAGCTGCGTGACCTCGAGCGAGACGGTGGCGCCAGCGGGGATCGTCGCGCCGTTGGATCCGGTGACGGCCTCGGCGACGGTGGCCGAGAAGGTCTGTCCCGCGGTGTAGGTGTTGGTGCAGACCTCGCTGTTGGAACGCAGGCTGATCGCGGTCCCCGAGGCGATGGTGCCGACGGAGCCGCCGCCGCTGGCGGCGCCCGTGCCGGCCGAATTACGGGTGACCGTGTTGCCCGATGGGGTGGTGGTCGTGGCCGGCGTGGTGGCGCGTGTGGTGGTCGTGGTGCGCGTGGCCGTGCTCGGACGCGTGACCGGCGCCGCGGGTCGTGCGGGCGCCGTGGAGGCGGGCGCGCGAGTCGGGGCCGCAGTCACGGCGGTGCCGCTGGGCATGACGGGGACGTCGCGGAGCTGCGGTTGGGCAGCACTGTCGCCGCCGGCCAGCTGAAGGTCGCGGCCGAGCGCGGTGTCGCGGGCGAGGGTGCTGTCCGTCTTCGCGTCCTTGACGGTACAG
>JBBQYZ010000332.1:0-4634 GCA_038208205.1 Gemmatimonadales bacterium
AGGGACTCGAACCCCCGACATCCTGTGTGTAAGACAGGCGCTCTAACCAGCTGAGCTATTCGCCCGGCGAATGCTTGCACGAGCGAAGCCATCGCCGGCCGCGCCCGCAGGGGACCTTCTTGATTGTGATGTGCCGGCCCGCCGCCCGCTACTTGAGAATCGCCAGGGGAACGAGGACGCAGTAGCCCGCCACGAGCAAGATCGGTGCAATCGTGGTTCCGCCACGGGCGAGATCGGCGTAGCCGAGCAGGATCGTGACGATCGCGAGACCCCACCACAGCCAAGGGCGCGGGGGAGCGGACGTATCAGTTGGAGCCATGGGGTCGTAGTGTAGACCTGGCCCGCAGGGGTGTCAAGCGACGGTCCCGTCGTCGCTTACGCTGCTGCTGCGGCCACCGGGCGGAGTCTGGCGCGCGCTCGCCGCGTCATCCACCGGCGGTATTCCTGCCGCATCCGGAGGCGGCTCGACCGTTTTCCCGCCCAGCAAGGCGTCGATTGCGCTGGCCTGCTCGGCGCGCTCCGCCGCGACGTCCGCGGCCACGAGCGCGGCGAGCCGGCGCCGGTCCCGCACACGTCGCAGGACAAAAAATGGCATCGCGAGCATGCTGACCACGAAAAGAACGAGGGAGAGGTCGGCGACGAGAGCCAGCATTCCATACCGACGCCGCGTGCGGGACTGAAAGTCGTGCTCGAAGCCGGCGAGGGTGGTGCCGAAGGCGCGACGAACGGCGGCGTCCATGGAGGGGCTCTCGCGCCAGTACCGGAAGAACAGGGAGAGGCCCCGGTCGCGATCGAGTGCTGCAAGCTCGGTGACCGCCCGGTAGCTCAGGGCATAGGCCGACTGCGCCGTCACTGTCCCGCCTGAGAACGACGCCTCGAGCTGATCGAGGGAGGGGGCGCCGCGCAGCGCGAGCGCGACGTTGGCCGCCAGCACGTCCTCGCGACGCCACTCCCGGGCCGCGACGCTGGCATATCCCTCATCGAACCAGCGCGGCGGACGATCGCCCAGCCGCTCATGGAGGGCGAGGTGCGCCAGCTCGTGTCGGAGCACCTCCACGGGATCGCCGGCGTCGGCGCCTGCGGCGCGCCCCAGCATCACGATCCGTCGGGTCTCGGGAAAGGCGACGGCCGCACCCCATTCCGGAGCGCGCGGCCCCGCCCAGGCCCGGAAGTGCGCCGCGTCGGGCGCGAGGGCGATCAGCACGTGCTGACGCGGCCGTGGCAGCCAGGGAAACGTGTCGGTCGCAGCGGCCGAGGTCAGGAGCGCGCGCGCCAGCGCATCGTCTTTCGGATAGTAGACGGCGGTGAACCGGCCGACGTCGAGCCGGGCGGGGGCGTCGTCCTGCGCGGCCAGGGGTTGCGCGGCGGACATCAGAAGCGCGAGCAACGCGAGGCGCGCTCGCACCCTGACGCGTACGCCTACGGCTATGGCTACGGCTCGCCCCCCTCCTCCACGGTCCGCAGCACCTCGGCGCACTTCTTCCCCCACGGGTTGAACTTGTTCGCGGCAAGACCGTCGCGCCACGTCTGCAGCGCCTCGTCGCGCTGTCCGTTGAACCAGAAGGCCCGTCCCAGCTCGTAATACGCCTCGATCAGGTTCGGGCCGATCGCGATCGTCTTCTGAAAGAAGTTCTGCGCGTCCTCGAACATGTCGCGCTCGAGATACACGAGGCCGAGATAGAAGTGCGCATAGAGGGTCGCCTTCCGGTCGCTATCCAGTCGAATGGCGCGCGACAGGTGCTCGATCGCCTCCCCGAAGATGCGCTTCCTGAGACAGATGTAGCCTACGTTGATGCGCGCGAGCGCGTTGCCAGGCTCGCACATCAACACCTTCTGGAATTGCATCAGGGCGTCGTCGTACTTCTCCTGGAGCATCAGCGCCCAGCCCAGCAGCGACACCGCCTCCGGGTCGTTCGGCGCGAGCTGCAACGCCTTGGTGAGCGACTCCTCAGCGCCGACATAGTCGCCGAGCGAGATGCGACTCCACCCCTTCTCCATGAACGTGGACGCGCCGATGTGGTCGGCGACCACGGGCCGCACTGCGTCGAAGGTGGGGACGACCGACGCGTGTAACCCCTTCCACCGCTCGGCGAGCAACTTGGCTTCTTCCTTGAGGGCGGCGAGCTCGGTCAGCTCCTGGTCGAGCCCTTTGCCCAGCGCGATCAGCTCGGTCCGAAGCGAGTCACGCTCGGCGACCGCGCCGGATGCATCCAGCCGCGCTCCGAGCGCGGCGACGCGCGCGCGGTACGCGGCCGCGCCGTCAGCCATGAGCGAGCTCGCGCGAGCCGGCGCGCTGCAACGCGATGCGGTCGCTGCTCGACAGCAGCTGATTCACGTCGAGGAAGATCACGAGCTTGTCGCCGCGGCGGATGATGCCCTTGAGGTACTCGCCGGCGAGACCGCGAAAGAGCCGCGGCGGTGCCGCCAGGGCGGCGGGGTCGAACGCCGCGACGTCGGTGACGCCGTCCACGACGATGCCCACCCATTCACCCGACACGTTCAACACGAGGATGCGCGTCTCGGCCACCGCCGCCACGGACGGAAGCTCGAAGCGGAGTCGCAGGTTGACGATCGGCACCACGCGCCCTTGATAGTCCATCACGCCCTCGATGTACGCGGGCATGTCCGGAACGGAAGTCGGTACGGAATAGCGAAGCACCCGCTCGACCGAGAAGATGTCGGCGGCGAAGAGGTCGTCGCCGAGCCGGAAGGTGACGAGCTTGTCTGCCTCGGTGCTCATGCGATCTCCAGTGCAGGTACGAGCTGACAGGCCGCGAGCAGCGCGTCGGCATCGACGAGTGCGAGCAACGAGTCCGCGGTGCGTACGACGCCGAGCAGCACGCCGTCACTTTCGTCGCGGCCGGGTGCGTCGCGCAGCTGCGCGAGGTCGATCGGCAGCACGTCATCCACGTCATCGATCACGACGGCGACCCGCGACCCGCCACGACGGAAGATCAGCGCCGACGCGCCATCAGCGAGCGGGAGGCCCAGCACGGTC
Organism: Gemmatimonadales bacterium; assembly: GCA_038208205.1. GTDB lineage: Bacteria > Gemmatimonadota > Gemmatimonadetes > Gemmatimonadales > Gemmatimonadaceae > AG11. The sequence continues at coordinate 2,999 of JBBQYZ010000332.1, forward strand.
TTCGGGGAGTACACCGGGGTGAGCGCGCCGCGCACCGTGATGACGCCGAGCATCGAGGTCGGCATCTCGGGTACATGGTGCACCCGGGTGAGATCGATCGCCTCTTCGACCGCGGCGAGCTCCACGCCGAAGCGCTCGACACCGACGCGGAAGACGAGCACCTCCACCACGCCGGCGCGAGCGCGGGCTCGCTCGCGCATCGGCCGCGGAGCAACGGACGGCGCCGAGACGATCGGCGCGGCGTCAGCGGGCGTCGGCGCCGCCGCGGCGATCGCCGGCAGGCCGCGCAGGGGCGTGTAGCTGCCGGGTACCGCCGCGTGGGAACGCGATGGCGTGGGCTCGCTGTAGCGGATCCTGCGCTTGCTGGTCATGCGGGGTGGCGGGCCATGTCGTGCCTCTCCTGAAGCAGGAATGCGCTCACGAGCGGCGCCTCCCCTACGACGAGCACGGCATGCCGTGCGTTACCATGTCGAGCGGTCACGATGCCGCTGCGCGCGCGGCCAGCAGCTCGACGACGCATGGCGCCACCCCCCCGAGCGCCACGACCCGTTCGGCGCCGGCACGCTGCAACGCCGCCTGCGGCATCCCGTAGATCGTGGAGGTTTCCCGGTCCTGCACGATCCCCAGCCCTCCCACTTCGCGGATCACCGCGAGCCCGTCCGCTCCGTCGCGGCCCATCCCGGTGAGCACCACACCGAGCGCGGCGCGGCCGTAGTGCTGAGCGACGGACCTGAAGAGCGGGTCGGCCGAAGGACGCACACCCCAGATCGGCGGCGAGTCGTCGAGCGCGATGCGGCGCACCCCTCCGCCGTCCACGGCGACACGCATGTGCAATCCGCCCGGCGCGAGATAGACGCGACCGGTGAGTACGGGTTCGCCATCCCGCCCTTCAGCCACGCGCAGCGCGCTCATCAGGTCGAGCCGCGCCGCCAGGCTTCGGGTGAAGCCTGCCGGCATGTGCTGCACCACGAGCACCGCGGCGTCGAGCGTCGCCGGCAGCGAGGGAATGACCTCGGCGAGCGCCCGTGGACCACCGGTCGACGCGGCGATCGCCACGACCGTGGCGGCGTCCCGCCCACTCGCCATCGGAGCGACCGGCTCGACGAACCGCGGGCGCGCGAGCAGCGGTACGCCGCGCAGGTTGACCTGCGTCGCGGCCCGGAGCGCGGCGAGCAGCGTCTCCGCCACGGTCTCGAGGTCGAGGCTGATCGGCCCCGACGGCTTGCGCACGAAGTCGACCGCGCCGAGCTCGAGACACCGCAGCGTGAGATCCACGCCCCCCTGCGTTGACGCCGCGCTGAGCATCACGACCGCGCGCGGCGTCTCGCTCATCACGTAGCCGAGCGTCTGCAGACCGTCCAGCTCCGGCATCTCGACATCGAGGGTGACGATCTGCGGGTCGAGCGCGTAGATCTGCTTGAGCGCGTCGTGGCCGTTGCGCGCCGTACCCACCACTCGGAACTCGGGCGACGCGTCGACGATTCGGGCGATCAGGCGACGCATGAAGGCACTGTCGTCGACCACCAGCACCGTGGCCGGCGAGCTAGATGACACGATCTCCTCGTTTGAGCGAGCGCACCTCGATCCGCCCGTCGGCGAGGTGGAAGTAGACGCTGCGGCCATAGTCCAGCCCCGT
>JBBQYZ010000333.1:0-4627 GCA_038208205.1 Gemmatimonadales bacterium
GCGCGCTGTCACAGCGGAACACCACGACGTCTCGTTCCTCGGGCACGAGCCACGCCCGCTCGGGCGCCCGTACCTCCGCTACGATCCGCACCTGGCGAAACAGGCGCCCGAGGTCCGCCGCCGCCTCACGATTCGCGAGCACGATCGTCGGTTCACCGGCCAGAGCGCCGGGACCGAAGAACCAGTAGCTCCCCGCCGTGCTGATGGTGGGAGGCAGGCCGCGTCGCGCTCCGTAGAAGTCGAGCGCGCCTGCCTCGCCGTAGTTGCCAGCGGCGATCACCGCCCTCGCGCGCTCGTCGGGCGGGAGCGCTCGATACACGCGCACGACCGCTTCGGTCTGCGCCGGCCACCCGAGCATGTCGGCATAGTCCTGCGGCAGCTCCTGCACCTCGCCCGAGTTCGTCGTCACGGCGGATCGTGGTCCCATCGCCGCTGCATACCGCGCCATCGCGGCGGGCGGCAGGACCGGAATCCCGAACGGCAGCGTCGCAATGCCGTATGCGACGATCAGCGCGAGCGCGACGAGCGAGACACCCCGTCGCCACGGCGAGGTCCCTCGGTGGCCCATCCCGACACCCTCGAGCGCCGCGGCTCCAGCGGCGAGCAGCACTGGGTACACCGGGCCGGCGTAGTACGCCTTGCCATGCAGCACCAGCAGGAGCAGCACGGGAGTCAGGGTCGCGATGCCAACGGCCCGGTACCGGCGAAGGCGTCCCGCGAGCAGGGCGACCATTCCGCCCAGCGCCAGCAGCACCGCGGGACCCAACAGCAGCTGTCCGACCAGGAACCCGGCCGTCGTCACGCGCTGCAGCTGCGAGCTCTCGAGCGCGCGCATCTGGCCGAGCACTGGCCAGCCGAGCGCCACCTGTCCGACCAGGCTGGGGCTCCCGACCACGAGCGTGGTCGCCGTTGCGACCCATGGCCATGGTGTGAACAGGGACCGCCGCAGCGGCGAGAGGAGGAGCGCGGCGAGCACCCCGGCGGCGAAGAAGGCGATGCTGAACTTGGTCAGCAGTCCCAGCCCGCCGATCACCCCGAGGGTCAGCCACCACCGCCGCCGATCGCGCCCCACGGCGTCCGTTTCCTCGACCTGCTCCGGGTCTCCTGCGGCGAACACCAGCCGGGCGAGCGCGTAGTAGCCGAGCGTCCACCAGAGCTGATCCAGCACCACGGGCTGGAACAGGTTGCCGGCACGGAGGAAGAGCGGGCTCGCGAGCACCCCGACCGCGGCGAGACGCTGCGCTCCGCGCCCACCGCCGAACAGTTGCGCCAGTGCGCCCGCCATCGCCACGAGCGCGGCGCTCGTCAGCGCCGGCACGATCCGTATCGCTACCAGCGAATCGCCGAACAGCCGCGACAGCTGCGCGGCCATCGCGGTGAGTGGCGGGAAGTCCATGCGCCAGACGCGCAGGTGCCGCCCCATCGCCATGTACAGGAATTCGTCCCGGTGCACCCCGTACGGGCTGGTCGCGTTGACCAGCAGGTGCAGCAGCAGGGTAACAGCGGCGAGCATGAGGACGACACGGTCGAGTCGTTCGGAGCGCATGGCGATGTGAGGGGATGGCGCCGGCTCGTGCCGCCGCCGGTTCTGGCGACGACAATCATAGTGGGTGATGTTATCGCCGCCATCGGGGCCTCGCCCCGGCACGACGATTCCCTCTCCGACGAGATGCCCGCGCATGAAGCGTAGACGCTTTCTCACCCGGTCTGCCGCCGTCCTCGGCGCGGCCGCCGTTGCTCGCCACTCCCCGTTCGCTCCCATCGCCGAGGCGTGCGCCGGTGAGCTCCCGATGCCTGGAGATCGTCGGGCGCCAGTGATACCGATCGCCGCTGCCGAGCGGCTCGCCCGCATCGAGCGGGCACGCCGCCTCATGAGCGAGCAGGGTCTCGACGCGATCCTGCTCGAGGGCGGAACGAGCATGTTCTACTACACCGGTGTTCGCTGGGGCAACAGCGAGCGTCCCTTCGCCGTCGTCATCCCCGCGCGCGGCGAGCTCGCGTGGGTGACGCCCGCTTTCGAGGAGCTGCGCGCGCGCGAGTTGATCAACTTCTCTACCGACGTGCGCGTCTGGCAGGAGGACGAGAATCCCTACCGCGTCCTCGCCGGCATTCTGCGCGACCGCGGTGCGACGACCCGCATCGGCGTCGAGGAGCGGTTGCGCTTCTTCATCCTCGACGGCGTGCGCCAGGAGATGCCGTCGCTGCAGCTCGTCAGCGCGACCCCGGTCACCGCCGCCTGTCGGATGATCAAGTCGCCGGCGGAGATCGCTCTCATGCAGCATGCCAATGAGATCACCCTGCGCGCGATCGGTGCCACCTTCGCGTCGCTCGAGGGAGGGATGACGAACCAGCAGGTGTCCGAGTCGGTCGCCGCGACGACGCGGCGGCTCGGCGGCAAGACGGACGGGGGGCTGGTCATCTTCGGCCAGTACACGGCTTTTCCGCACGGCAGTGTACACCCGCAGACGCTGCGCGAGGGCGACGTCGTGCTCATCGACGCCGGATGCACCGTCGAGGGTTACACGTCGGACATCACGCGGACGTCGGTGTATGGAACGCCGACCCAGCGCATGCGCGACGTATGGGAGGTCGAGCGGCGCGCCCAGAACGCCGCTTTCGCCGCGGCACAGGTCGGCGCGACCTGCGAATCGGTCGACGCCGCGGCGCGGAAGGTCATCACCGCCGCCGGCTTCGGCCCGGACTACCGGGTGCCGGGACTGCCGCACCGCACCGGCCACGGCATCGGCCTCGACGGCCACGAGTGGACGAACTTCGTGCGCGGCAGCACGACGCGCATCGTGCCGGGCATGTGCTTCAGCGACGAGCCCACGATCGCCATCGACGGCGAGTTCGGGATCCGGCACGAGGACTGTCTCCACATCACGGAGACAGGCCCGCAATTCTTCAACGCGCAGAGCAGGTCGATCGAGCACCCGGTGTAGTTCCACACTGCGATCCCACGGCTGCCCGATGCGCCTGCCTGGCCTGTCTCTTGTCCTGATGCTCCTCGGGCTGATTCTCAGCCTGCTCTGGGGCGTCTACATCCTCGCTGGACTGGGCCTCGGCGGCTATGGTCCACACGCCTCGGCCCGACTGCTCACCGTGGCGGTGGTCCCACCCGTGGTCGCCAGCCTCCTCCTGCTGGTCGGCGGCCTGCTGGCGCTTCGGCGGAGGCGCGGGGCGCGACTCTCCTTCGTGCGCGGCGCGGTCGCCGTGATGGCGATCCTCCTTGGTACCGCCGTTGGCGCTCTCGCCTTCGTCGTGCTGCAGGCGGGCCGGTGAGGCCACGTCACGGCTGGCGTCTCACGGTCCCGTATCTGTCGCTCGTCGCGCTCGACGCGTGGCTGCTCTTCCGTCTCGCCGGGATCGCGGGCCTCGCCGCACCGATGATTGAGCGGAGTCCGATACCGCTCCGATGCGCTGCGTGTGCTCAGTGCGATCGCGAGAGGCGCAGCCCTTCGTCGGCGAGACGGAGCTCGGCGATCCGGGCAGCGGCGAGGAACAGCTGCTCCGGCGTCAGCTCTGGGGACCGCGCCCGGATGGCCGCGATGGACTCGCGGATCAGGGCGGCGTAGCGATCGTCCACATCGGATGGGGCGGACTTCGACATTGCGCGCATGGTCAGACTCCCGGCGTCGGGGGACGTGACGTGCTCCTATAGTAAAGACGCCCGAACGGCCGTTCTGCCACGGCCGCGCGCGTCGAATTTACGCGATTGTTGTGCGCCCTGCCCCAGTCAGCGAGAGGGGACGAGGATGGCACGCACCTTCCTCGCCGCGTAGCTTGGGGCCCGCGTCGCGACCGATGCCGCGTCGCACTCACGACCACCGATACCAACCGGACCCGTGATGCCGCGATCCATGGCCGGCGTGCTCGCGCTCGCCGCCGCTGCTGCCCTCGCCCTCCCCGCCCGCGCGCAGCGCGTCGGCTGGCCCGTGCCGAGCGGCGATCCCGGCGCGATGCGATGGTCGCCGCTGGCCGACATCGATCGCACCAACGTGAGCCGGCTCCAGCTCGCGTGGACCTGGCGCACCGGCGAGCGCGCCATTCCCGCCGGTCCGGATCAGAAGCCCTCGCGCCCCGGGCTGTTCCAGACGTCGCCCGTCGTGATCGGCGACACGATGTACCTCTCCACGCCGTACGCCGCAGTCGCGGCGCTCGACGCACGCACCGGCCGCGAGCTGTGGAAGTACGATCCCGAAGCATGGCGCGCGGGGCAGCCGTCCAATGGCACGGGCTTCGTGCACCGCGGCGTCGCCACCTGGACCAACGGCCGCGAGCGGCGCGTCTTCATCAATGCGCGCTGGAAGCTCGTCGCTCTCGACGCGCGCACCGGCACTCCGATCCCTTCGTTCGGCGATGCGGGCGAGGTGGACCTGGTGAAGCAGTTGCGGCGACCCGTCAACCGGTTGCACTACACCAACACCTCACCCCCCGTCGTGTACGGTAACGTCGTCATCGTCGGCAACGGCGTTGGCGACCGGCTGCGCTACCGCAACGACGTGCCCGGCGACGTGCAGGCGTTCGACGTGCGCACCGGGCGGCGCGTCTGGAGCTTCAAGACCATCCCCGACTCGGGCGAGTACGGCTGGCGCACCTGGGAGAACGGCTCGTACGCCTACATGGG
>JBBQYZ010000334.1:0-4620 GCA_038208205.1 Gemmatimonadales bacterium
CCCGCCAGCCTGCGGCTCGACAGCTACTGACCCCGGCATCCGACGATGGCTCGCCTGACAGGCACTCCCCTTCTTCTCACCATCACCCTGACGCTCGCGACGGGTGCTGCACCGCTCGCGGCGCAGCAACGGGTGGAGGTCATCACGCATCGCGTGCCGCGCACGCCGGCGGGCGCGGAGGAAGGCGAGCTGCGCCGCCTGGAGCGCCTCGCGGATTCGTTGGCCCGTGTCTACACCGACGGCGACAGGCTCTCCGCCGTCGAGCGCCGCCGAGTTGGAGTGCGCCTCGACGCGACCGTGAGCCAGATCGAGGCGCTCGTGGAGAAACTCTCCGCTCCCTCGGCTCGCGGCGAGCCGGCACGCGCGGTGATGCGCCTGCAGGTGGCACCGATGGTGACCGAGGGCGCGGTGCGGAGCATGGCCCGCGCGCTCGGGGCGGCGCGGGGCCCGGCACCGCGCGGCTGGCTCGGCGTGGTGGTGCAGGGCCCGGCGCGCGAGCCCTGGGTGCAGCACGGCGAGCTGATGATCCGCTACCTCGCGTATCCGGAGGTGGTCTCGGTCGAGCCGCGCTCGCCGGCGGAGCGGGCCGGGATCGTTCCGAGCGACACACTGATGGCGTACGACGGCCACGACGTGCGCGACAGCGACATCCCGATCAACCGCCTGCTCCGGCCGAATGCGCGGGTGCTCGTGCGGGTGCGCCGCGATGGGCGGACGACTGACGTGCCGGTCACGATCGCCAATGTCCCGCAGCAGGTCCGCCTGCGGAGCGAGCTCACCTTCGCGCTTCCCTCGCCGGCCGCGAGCGGGTTCGGTAGCCGGGTCAGCTTCGCCCCATCTCCGATGGCGCCGCCCGCGACGCCGACGCCGACGCCGATGGCCGCACCGGTCGTTCCCGTGGCGCCGCTGCCGCCGGCCTCCCCGCTCTACGGGTTCGTGTTCAACGCCATCGCCGGCGCGCAGCTGGCCGCCGTGAACGAGGGGCTCGGCCGCACGCTGGGCGTAGGACATGGCGTGCTCGTGACCAGCGCTCCGGTGAGCTCGCTCGCGTACGAGTCGGGACTACGTGATGGCGACGTCATCACCGCCGCGAACGGACACGCCGTGCGCACGGTGAACGAGCTGCGCGAGCTCGTGTCGGCCGCGGCGCTCAGCGGCGACCGGGTGCTGCCTCTCGTGCTCGTGCGTGACAGGAAGACCCGTCGGGCATCGCTGCGCTGGGAAGACGGACACTAGCACTAGCACTAGCACTAGCACTAGCACTAGCACTAGCACTAGTACCGGCGCGCCGGCGCCGTAGCGTCAGGCGGTGGCCGTGTCCAGCTTCTCCAGCTTGCGCGCGTCGGGAACGAGCGACTTGTGGATCGCCAGCGCCGCGATCGCACCATCGCCAGCCGCGGCGATTGCGAGCTGCGGGCCGGGCACGATGTCGCCGGCGGCGAAGCAGTTCATGACCGAAGTGTGGTAGGCGTCGTCCACGACGACGTGCCCGCCCGAGTCTCGCTGGCAGCCGAGCTGGCCCCCCAGATCGTCGGCGGGATACTGGCCGATGGCGAAGAAGATCTTGTCGGCATCGAGGGCCAGGCCGTCCTCGAAGGCGAGGGCGTGCACGCGCCCTCCGCTGTGCTCCACGTGCGTGATCGGTGACGTGAGCACCGGGATGTTGAGTGCGTCGAGCTTCTCGCAGTACTCCGGCAGGTCGAGCTCGGGGGGCTCGCCGTTGGTGCAGATGATGATGTCGTGGGTCCACGTGGTGAGATTGAGGGCGAGCCCGACGGCCTTCCGTCCATGTCCGATCACCACGACTTTCTTCTCAACGCATTCGTGCCCGTCGCAATCCGGGCAGACGTGGGCGTTGGCCCCGTAGACGTGCTCCAAACCGGGAATGCCCGGCCACACGTCGCGCACGCCGATGGCGAGCAGCATGCGTCGCGCCCGCAGGCGGGAATGGTCGGCGAGGGTCAGGACGAACTCGTCGTCCGAGTTCTTGACCACGCTGTCGCAGCGCGCGTCGACGAGAGTGACGCCGGCCGCGCGCGCCTCGTCGCGCCCCTTGCCGCGCAGCTCGGCGGGACGGATGCCCGGATGCCCCAGGAACCCGTTCACCCCGCGCGTCTCCCAGTTGCGTGGGTCGCCCGAGTCGACGAGCGCGACGCGATGCAGATAGCGCGCGAGCCAGATACCGGCGCTGAGCCCGGCCGGTCCGCCGCCGACGATGGCGACGTCGTAGTCCGTGTGGGTCGCGTCAGCGCCTTCGCTGCCGCGCAATCCGCCCTGTGCGTTTTCGGTCACGGAGGGCGGGGGGGCAAGAAAGGCGCCGACGAAGTGCTCGACGGCGCCAGGCAGGCGAGTCGACCAGCGGCGCTCACTCCTTCAACGTGCCGGCCGGTACCAGATAGAGCAGTCGCAGCGTGGCCCGATCGGTCGTGCTGATCGTTTGCGTGGCCGACTCGCGGTACATCACGCTCGACGGGTCGTTCGCGTGATTGAGGCCGAGGGCGTGACCCACCTCGTGGCGGACGATGCCGGCCACGAGCGCGGAGGGAATGCGCCGGCCGCCGCTGTCGTGCAGCGCGACATCGATCCGCGCGCGGGAGATCTGGAACAGATTGTTCTGGGTACGCTCGGTGACGCCGATGCGCTGCCCCTCGACGGGGGGGAAGCGGTCGATCCACCGGATGGAGAGGTCGGCGGCGGTCGAGTCGAGCACGAAGGTGAAGCGCAGCGGGAACCCCGCCTCGCCCCACTCGTCGAACACGGTGCGCGCCATGTCCGGGTACCGCGGATCCCACGCCGCTACGTCCGATGCGGGCTCCACGTATACGCGCATCGCGTCGCTCAGCCGATCGGGCCAGCGATACAGAGTGCTGTCCTGCTCCGCGAGGATATCGTCGACGTAGGTGCCGGGCGCGAGGTTCGCGACGCGGCGGCGCAGGTCGGCGGGAGCTTCGGACTGCCGAAGTCCGTCCACGGCGATCGCGCGGCGCACGACTCCGAGATCGCGATCGGCGTCGGTGACGATGGTGTCGCGGGCCACCTGTGCCTCGCGGCGCACCCCGCGCGCGTGCGACTCCTGCGCGACCTCGACGCCGACCAGCGCGCCAAATGCGGCGACGACGACCGTGAGGACAACTTCGGCGCGCAGGCGAACTAGCGGACGCCCCCCGGCGGGAGGGTGTACAGCAGGCGGACGGTCGCGAGGTCGGCTGGGGCGAGAGCGCGCACGCGCACCTTGGGCGCCATGATGCTCGTCGCGTCGTCGGTGTGGTCGAGGCCGAGCAGGTGGCCGAGCTCGTGGAGCGTCATGGCACGCATCGCATCCTGATCGAGCGCGTGGCCGCTGCGGTGGTGTACGGCGAGGGTGATGTCGGCGTCGGTGATCCACCAGTCGTCGTCGCGCGCCCACTTGGTGCGGCCGCTGATCGGCTCCTCGAAGTGATCGACGAAGGAGATGTGGACGTCGGCGCGGGCGGAGTCGCCGGTGAAGGTGAAGCGCACCGGCAAGCCGATGGTGTCCCACTCGCGGACCGCCTGACGCACCTGATCACGATACCCTTCGTTCCAATCGCGGAGGTCGGCGGCCCACTGGATCCAGACGGTGAGCGGCTTGCCCTTGCGGTCGGGCCAGCGGGCAAGCGCGCTATCGCGCTCCGCGAGCATCTCGGCGATGTAGGTGCCACCGGAGCCTTCGGCGAGGCGGCGTCGGACCGCGGCCTTGGTGCGCTCGCGCTCGGCCGAGCGAGGGGAGAGAGGATTCGCTACCATACCACCGCTCGCGACGCTCACATGGTTCTGTGGCGCAGGGCTGGTGGACGAGAGCGGAATCAGAGCGAAGAGCAGGGCGGCGACGTTGCCGGCCCGGAGGCGAAAGCAGCGATACGTCATGTAGTCAGCTCATCGCGGCGGCCCCGTGGTGGGAACCGTCAGGAAGGCGTCGACCGCACGAAAGAATTCGGCGGGCGCCTCCCAAAACGGCATGTGGCCGGCGTCGGGAAGGAGGGTGTGGCGCGCGCGCGGCAGCAGTGTCGAAAGCTCGAGTGCCACCGTCGTGGGGAGCGCGTCCCGTTCACCATGAAGGACGAGTGTCGGCGCGGAAAGGGCACGCAACTGTTCTCGCCAGTCATACCCCTCGCGCCGCAAACGTGCCGCGATGGTGGCGCCGGTCACATTGCTCGTGGTCGGCGGCGCGACGTACCCGGCGAACGCAGGGTCGGCGAACCACGCTGCGTAGGCTGCGCGCGCGTACGCGTCGTGCACGGTCGGGTCGGGTGCGTGCAGCGCGTCGCCGTACAATCGCTCGAGCGTGGCGTGATCCTCGCCCCTCACGCGCGCGAGCGCGGACTCGTGCAAGGCAGGCATCCAGCCGCTCGTGGGGCCGACGGCGTCCACCGTGACGAGACGCCGCGTCCCGGCGAGATCGCGCACGACGCCGAGCATGGCGATGCCGCCGCCCCAGGAGTGACCGAGCACGTCCCAGATCCTGATGCCGAGGGCACGCCGCAGTGCACCGACGTCGTCGGCGTCATCCTCGATCCGCGCGGCCGACGGGTCGACGGGCGGCTGAGAGAGACCGCGCCCGCGCTGGTCGTACAGCACGAGCTGCCGATGCGCGGCCAGCGG
>JBBQYZ010000335.1:0-4616 GCA_038208205.1 Gemmatimonadales bacterium
TAGCCGCCGCGCGCGCCGCCGATGCTATCGCAGCGACACGCCGAGACCCGGGCCGTCCGGCAGCCGAATGGTCCCGCCGTCGATCGTCGCGCCGACATACGGATCGTTCGACACGAGCGCGGCACCATCGAAGTCGGCGCAGTCGAGCAACGGGGCGAACTGGCAGGCGGCGGTGATGCCGAGCGAGCTCTCGATCATGCAGCCTGCCATCACGAGCATGTCGTGCGCACGCGCGGTCGCGATCATCCGCAGCGCCTCACGCAATCCGCCGCACTTGGCGAGCTTGATGTTGATGCCGTCGACGGCGCCGGCGAGCCGCGGGATGTCCGCCGCGACGAGGCAGCTCTCGTCGGCGATGATCGGCAGCGACGAGCGTTCGCGGATGAAGCGCAACCCCTCGATGTCGTGCGGCGGAAGCGGTTGCTCCACGAACTCGACGCCGAGCTCCTGCAGGATGGGCACCATGCGAACGGTGGATTTCGGGGTCCAGGCCGCGTTCGCGTCCACGCGCAGCACCTTGGCGGGCGCCAGCTCGCGCACGAGCCGGACGATGCGCTCGTCCCACTCGGTGCCGAGCTTGATCTTGAGCACCGGATACCGCGCCGCCTCGGCCACGCGAGCGCGAAGCGTCGCTTCATCCGGCGCGATGCCGATCGTGAAGCTGGTCAGCGGCGACGCGGCCGGATCGAGTCCCCACAGCTTGTACACCGGCACGCCGAGCTGCTTGCCCATCAGGTCGTGCAGCGCACCACTGACCGCCGCCCGCGCCGAGCCGTTGAATCGGATGGCGCGCGCCAGGGCGTCCTCGATCGCCTCGAGCGACCAGCTGTCGGCCTGCTCCAGCGCCGCGGCCAGCACCGGCAGCACGGCTACCACCGTGTCCGCCGTCTCCCCGTAGAACTTGCTGGGGGCCGCCTCGCCCCAACCCGTCGCGCCGTCGGGCGTCGTGATCGTGACGCGCACGACACGGTACTCGCTCGACCCGCCGCGGGCGATGATGAACGGGTTCCTGGTGCGGAGCGAGATGATCTCGTGCGTGAGCTTCATGCGGGGTCGTTGGACGGGCGCCGGCGCGCGACCGCGGCGGCGCGATGGTGCGCCGGTCCGTCCTCGCTGCGCGCGAGAAAGGCGAGCAGCGCGTCGGCGAGGGCATTTCCGCGTGGATAGCGATCGTCCGCGGATTTCTCGAGACAGTGCATCACGATGTCATTGAGCACGAGAGGCAGCCGTGAATCCACCTCCGACAGCGGAACCGGCTTCTCGTGCACGTGCTTGTATCCCACCGAGAAGGCGTCGGCGCCGTCGAAGGGGGGAAAGCCGACGAGCGCCTCGTACATCACGACCCCCAGCGCGTAGAGGTCACTGCGACCGTCGACGAGCTTGCCCATCGCCTGCTCCGGGCTCATGTAGTGCGGCGTCCCCATCGCTCGCCCGCTCGCGGTGAGGCGTCCATGGAAGCGCGCCGTGGCAATGCCGAAATCGGTGATGAACGCGTTGCTGTCCTCGTCGAACAGGATGTTGTCGGGCTTCACGTCGCGATGCACCACACCGCGCGTGTGGGCGTGGTCGAGGGCCACAGCCACCTGCGCCGCGGCGGCGGCGGCGGCCGACGGCGAGACCGCGCGCTCGCGCTGGACGCGGTCGGCGAGCGAGCCGCCGCTCAGGTACGGCATCACGATGTAGACCGTCTCGCCCGAGTGGCCGAAGTCGAGCACGGGACAGATGAACGGATGCACGAGCTTGGACGCCGCCTCGGCCTCGCGGCGAAACCGCTCGGTCATCTCGGCGTCGCGCGCGAGATGCGCGTGCAGCACCTTCACCACGACGTCTCGTCCGAGCGGCATCTGCTCGGCGCGGAACACCGTCGCCATGCCGCCGCCACCGAGGCGGCGCAGCACCCGGTAGCGGCTCCCGGTGGCGCGTCGAAGGGCGGAGATCTCGTCGTCGGGCCGCTCGAGCGGTGCGCCCGTCACCTCGGGCAGCGCCTCGCCGCAGCGGCTGCAGGTGGCGGCGAGCGCGCGATTCCACGTGCCGCAGTCGGGACAGAACACTACGCGCCCAGCTGCATCTGAATGAAATCGAAGGGCGGCCAGGGACCGGTGACCTCGAAGCGCAGGTTCGGCGCGCGACGTCCCTGCTCGTCGACCTCGGCGCTGAACTCCTTCCACAAGTCACGCTCCAACAGGAAGGCGGCGCTGAGCACGATGCCGGTGACCTTCTCGAGGCGAAGGGGGACGGTGGCGACGGCGGAGCGGCGCAGCACGCGCAGGCTCTCGGCGGCCGCGGCGGCGAGATCAGACCCCGCTTCGCGGTCCTCTGGCGCGCCGGGCCGCCACACGTGCACTCGGCCGACGACGCGGTTGTCGACGAAGCTCAACGCATCGGACAGCGCCACGTAATGCAGCTCCATCCAGCGCTGCACCGCGTCCCGGTGTCGGAAGGTCACGCCGACCGGAGCGGGCAGAACGGGGCCGCGGAGCACGTACTCGCCGACGACTCTGGCGTGTGACTCGACACGCTCCTGCGTGGCCTCGCGGCGGGAGTAGTCACCGTCGTCGCAGATCGCGGCCAGGTCACGCACCGACACCAGATAAGTGTCGGAAACGGGGGGCCGCGACTCGTGCGCCTCGGTAAAGGTCACTCCGTACAGGTTCAGGGCCACGCGCCGCCTCGCAGAATCGGTTGACGCCTCACGCCCTGGCGGCGCGCGGCCACTTCACGCCCGCCACCAGCTGGACGCCGAGGGCGCTGGCGAGACAGCTTGGAAAGATAGGGACCGGTGACCCCAGTCGACAGGCGAGCTAGACGAGCGCCTGCAGGTGTCGCACGCACGCCTTGCCGAGACGATCGGGCGCGTAGCCCCCCTCGAGCGCACTGACGAGCCGACCCTCACACCACTGCTCGGCGCGGGATACCATCTCGCGGGTGAGCCGCTCAACGTCGTCCATCTCCAGCGTGAAGGAGCCGAGCGGATCGCCGGCCAGCGAGTCGAATCCGGCCGAGATGAGCACGAGGTCCGGCGTGAACTCCGCCGTCGCCGCGTCGACCGCGCCCAGGAAGGCGCCCACGTACTGGTCGGGGCGGAGCCCGCCCGGCAGCGGCACGTTCCAGACGTTCCCGTGGGGGCCACGATCGCCGGCTGCCCCTGTTCCGGGATACCAGGGCCACTGGTGCATCGACACGAAACGAATGTCGGGTGTGTCCTCGATGAGGGCCTGGGTACCGTTCCCGTGATGCACGTCCCAGTCGACGATCAGCACTCGCTCGACTCCGTGTCGCTCGCGCGCGTAGTGCGCGCCCACCGCGACGTTGCCGAACAGGCAGAAGCCCATTCCCGATCCGCGCAACGCGTGATGGCCCGGGGGGCGCACGGCGCAGAAGCTCCGGCGGGGACCGTCGCCCATCGCGAGGTCGATCGCGTCGAGCACGGCGCCCGTTCCCGCGGTGGCGGCATCCCACGATCCTTCACTGACTACCGTGTCGGCGTCGAGACGTGCACCGCCGGCTGCCGCCGCCGAGCGCACCTGATCCACGTAGCGCGGGTCGTGCCCGAGCGTCAGTTCCTCGGCGGTGGCGTGACGCGCCTCACGATGCTCGAGCCGCTGATAGAGCTCGAAGTCGTCACGAAGCGCGCGCGGGATGGCTCGCAGCCGGCCCACGTGCTCGGGGTGCCCCCACCCCGTGTCGTGGCGGCCGCAGTCGGAGTGCGATATGTAAGCGACGCTGTTCATCGTGCCCCACGAAAGCGACGCGACGCCGTCTCGGCAAGCAGGGCGATCGCGATGGCCGCGAGCAGGACGAGCGGCAGGGCGGGCCAGGTCGTCGCTCGCCCGCTCGCCTGGGCCTCGATGCCACTCGGTGGACCGAGGTTCTCGATCAGCGCCACGGTCGGCGCCGCATCCGTATCGTGCCGTGGTTCGACTCTCACTGCATGATCGGGTGCGGCGAGGCCGACGAGCGTCGACCACCAGGCGCGATGCATCGCGCGACCGCTGGCGCCACCCAGCATTCGCCACCGCCAGCTCTCGTCGTAGCCAACGCTGATGGAGCGACCCGATCCCACGCGTCGCGCCGCCACGGCAATGTCGCGGCCCTGTCGTTCGAGGACGACCGCGTCTCCACGCACCGCCACGAGGGGACGGAGCGGCAGATCGACGCGCGTCATGCTGTCGCCGTCGAACAGTATTCGGCCGGGCCGGCGCGCGCCGGTGCGCGCCGGCAGCAGGATACGAAGCGCGGCCAGCTCGGTCGCGCCGCCGCCGGCCACCAACCCACCACCGTTGGCCACGAATCGTGCGATCGCCGGCGCGAGATTGGCGGCGGAGGAGTCGAGTGCGACGACGACGTCGTAGCGCGCGGTGTCGAGTGGAAGCAGGGCGGGATCGGTGACGGCGACCCCGGGCGCCGCCGGTATTCGCGCCCGGACCAACCATCCAGCTTCGGAGAGGGCGGCGGCGAGAAACTTCACCTCCCACCCTGCCCGACCGAGCAGCAGCACGGCGCGAGGAACGACCGCGGCCGGGAGGGCGGCGCTCGCGACCAGCCGGCCACTTCGTACGCGTACGCCCCCGACCACCTCGCCCGCTCGCAACACCCCACCGCGCGTTCGCATGGTG